>NZ_LTCZ01000442.1:0-125233 GCF_001583455.1 Rhodococcus sp. LB1
ACGACGCGATCGCGTCGTTCGACTGCACCGTCCACGACGTCATCGAGGCCGGCACCCACCGCGTCTACATCGGGCGCGTCACCGCCGTGGAGGCACACCCCGGCGAACCGCTCGTGTACGCCTCCCACACCTACAGCAAGCCCGCAGCGTTCGAACCTTCCACCTTTCCCGACTACCCGGACGCACACCCCGCGCCGAGGACCAGGAGCACGAAATGATCCGCACCGGTGACGAATACAGGGAGTCCATCAGGGACGGCCGCGAGGTCTGGGTCGACGGGGAACGCGTCAAGGACGTGGCCAACCACCCCATGTTCAAGCCGATCGTCGACGTGCGGGCACGCATCTACGACCTCGCACACGACAAGGCCACGCAGGACGCGATGACCTACGTCGATCCCGAATCCGGCGAACGCAACGCCATCGCCAACAAGCTTCCCCGCACGCAGCAGGACTGGCTCGACAAGCGCGCCGCCGTCGACCTGGTACTCGAGGACACCCGGGGCGTGGTCACCCGCGTCGGTGACGAGACCATCGGCGAGATGTGGTCGCTGTTCGACGGTCAGGACGTCCTCAACGAGGTCGACCCGCGCTTCTCGGAGAACATCCGTCGCCACCTGGACCGGTCGGTCCGGGAGGACCCGTTCCACGTGTCGGCGAACACCGACCCCAAGGGCGACCGGTCCAAGGCGCCGCAGGATCAGGACCCCGACATGCTCCTGCACGTCGTGAGGGAGACCGACAACGGCATCGTCGTGCGCGGCGCGAAGTACGAGACCGCCGCCGCCTACTCCAACCAGGCGTTCACCAAACCGACCATCGCCAACTGGGGCAACAGCGAACTGTCCGACTACGCCATCGGATTCGTGCTCGACATGGGTGCGCCGGGGCTGAAGTACATCTCCCGCAACGGGTTCGCCGGCCGCGCGCCGTCCGCCGACTACCCGCTCGCCAACCGCGTCGACGAGGTCGAGTCCCTCGTCGTGTTCGACAACGTCGAGATCCCCTGGGAAGACGTGTTGTTCTACCGGCACACCCGGGCGGCCACGTTCATCCGCTCCACCCTGCACCGCTACAGCGCGTTCCCATTCGTGCAACGCACCCTGCACCTGGCCGATCTGATGATCGGATCCGCACTCTGGAACGTCAAGCAGAGCGGGCTCGAGAAGCAGCAGGCGGTGCAGGAGAAGCTCGCGCAGCTCGCCTGCTACCGGGAGACGATCAACGCCCACCTCACCGCGGCCATCTCCCTCGCCGAGCCCAGCCCCGGCGGCCTGCTCATGCCCAACCAGTCCCTGCTCTACACCGGCCGGGTGATGGCGCTCAGCCAGCTGCCCGCGATGATGCACATCGCCCGCGAACTGTGCGGCGGCCAGATCTGCATCACCCCGGACGCCGCCACGTTCGCCGACCCCGACGTCGCGCCGTGGCTGGAGAAGTTCTACTCCATCAACGACAACTGGGTGGCCGACGACCGTCGCAAGCTGCTCGCGTTCGCCCGCGACCTGCTCAACAGCGATTACGCGGGACATCGCCTGACGTTTCAGCTCTTCGCCCAGTCGCCGCCTTTCGCGCAGCTCGCCGCCGTCTACCGCAACTTCGACTTCGACGGTCCGCTCGGGCTGGTCAAGGCCGCCGCGGGACTGTCGGACAACGTCGACGGAGGTGCGGCATGACCACCCACACCCGCATCCGCCCGTTCAACACCCGTGACACGTACCCGGAACAGAACCTCGACAACGACCTCGCGCAGGCCGTCGTCGCCGGCGGAGTCGTGTATCTCCGCGGGCAGATCGGACAGGACCTCGACACCCGGGAGTCGGTGGGAGTCGGCGACGTCGAGGCCCAGGCCGAGAAGGCGATGGCGAACATCGCGATGCTGCTGAAGGAATCGGGCAGCCGGCTGGAGGACGTCGTCAAGGTCACCATCTACCTGGTGGACGTCCGGTACCGCGAGACCGTCTACCGAGTGGTCGGACGCTGGCTGAAGGGTGTGCACCCCGTGTCCACCGGCATCGTCGTCGACGCCCTCGCCCGGCCCGAATGGCTCGTCGAGATCGACGCGACGGCAGTGATCAGCTCATGACGTTCTCACTCGTCGCCCGTGATTCCGGGGGCGCGTTCGGGATGGTCGTCTGCTCCTCGAGCCCCGCCGTGGCCGCACGCTGCCTGCACGTGCGGTCCGGGGTCGGCGTCGTCGCCTCCCAGAACGTGACCAATCCGCAGCTGGGACCGGTCGGCCTCGACGCGCTCGCCTCGGGTGCGAATGCGGAGACCGCGCTGAAAACCGCACTCGCGCAGGAGAAGTTCCCGGAGTACCGCCAGGTCGTCGTCGTCGATGCGGACGGCGGCACCGCCGTGCACTCGGGCGCGCAGACGTTGGGCATCCACAGCAGTGCGCAGGGCAGCGGCGCCGCCGTCGCCGGCAACATGCTCCGCGACGAAGGCGTCATCCGGTCGCTGCTGTTCGGCTACGTGTCGAGTACCGCCCCGACGTTCGAGGACAGACTGCTCGACGGACTCACCGCGGCGGTCACCACCGGTGGGGAGGCGGGGCCCGTGCACTCGGCGGGAATCCAGGTGGTCGAGGACGTGCCCTGGCCAGTCACCGATCTGCGCGTCGACTGGCACGACGACCCGGTCGGCGAACTGCGCCGGCTGTGGACGGTGTGGGAACCGCAGAAGCGGGACTACCGGGTGCGCGGTGTCGATCCGACGGCCGCCCCGTCCTACGGCGTGCCGGGGGACCTGTGAGCGCCGACGCCGCGGTTCGTGACGGAGCCAGGAGGGCGGAAGACCGGATCCTGGCTCTGTCGCACGACCTCCACGCCCACCCGGAGGTCGCGTGGGAGGAGGAACGCTCGTGCGTGCGGGTGGCCGGGGTGCTGTCGGACGCCGGTTTCACGGTCGAGCAGCAGTACGTCGGTCTGCCCACCGCGTTCCGCGCGCACGTCGGTTCCGGACCGCTGCACCTCGCGGTCTGCGCGGAATACGACGCGCTCCCCGGGCTCGGGCACGCGTGCGGGCACAACGTCATCTCCGCCATCTCGGTGGGGACGGCGTTGGTCCTCGCCCCGCTCGTCGACGACCTCGGCATCACCCTGTCGGTGCTCGGCACCCCCGCCGAGGAAGGTGGGGGCGGCAAGATCGACATGTTGAAACGCGGTGCGTTCGACGGCGTCCATGCCGCCGTCATGGCCCACCCCGGCCCGGTCGACGTCGCCCGGGCCGAACCGTACGCGGTGTCCCACAGCCACATCCGGTACGACGGCAAGGCGGCACACGCCGCCGCGTACCCCGAACGGGGTGTCAACGCGGCCGACGCGTTCACGGTGGCGCAGGTCGCCATCGGGCTTCTCCGCCAACAGCTTCCGTCGAGCACGCGAGTGCACGGGATGATGACCCGCGGGGGAGAGGCGCCCAACGCCATTCCCCAGCGCACCGAAGGTCGCTGGTACGTGCGCGCGGAGACGCTGGAGGAGCTGGCCCGCATCGAGCCCCGCGTGGCCCGCTGCTTCGAGGCCGGCGCCGTCGCAACCGGCTGTGAACTGACCATCGCCCCGGAAAGCGAACCGTACTCGGAGTTCCGCACCGACGAAGCGCTGCTCGCGTCGTACGTCCGGCACGCGGAGGGACTGGGCCGCGTGTTCCGCACCGGCGCGGACTCGCTGATGAACCGGGCCTCCACCGACATGGGCAACGTCTCGCAGGTGATTCCCGCGATCCACCCCTACATCGGCATCGACTCGGCGCCCGCGGTCAACCATCAGGCCGAGTTCGCCGCGGCCAGCGCCGCGCCCGCGGCAGACCGGGCGGCCGTCGACGGCGCACTGGCCCTCGCCCTGACCCTGCTCGACGCCTGCGGCTCCGCCGCCCGTGAGTACTTGTTAACCGCCCGACGTTAAGAAGTACTCACGGGTGGGGCAAAGAATTCGAGCGCGATGTTGTCGGGGTCGCGGAACGAGATGCCCGAACCGTAGTGCGCTGTCTTGATGCCCCCGTGCTCGATGCCGAGGGCGTCGAGCCGCTCCACCCACCGGGGCAGCGCGTCGGGCGAACACTGGAACGCGATGTGGTCGAGTCCGACCTGCCGTTCGTCGAACCGTGCGGGAGCGCCGCTGTCTGGGTGCGTGTGCAGGCCGAAGAGCATGCCGCCGTCGAGCGCGAACACCCGGTGGTGGAAGGTCCCCGATTCCTCGTCCTCGTCGAGGACGGGGGCAGATCCGAACAGTGCGGTGTACCAGGCGGTGCTGGCCGGTAGGTCGGACACGGTGATCGCGACGTGGGTGAGGCCCGGGAAACTGGACATCTGCGACAACTCTCTTCTCCGGTGGAACGGTCTCTTTTTCGACCCTAACGAGCCGGCGCCGCCGGGTGGTGGACAAATGCGAAACCCTGCCCGAGCGGACAGGGGTTGAACACCGCGCCGCGCCAGGAGCAGGTAGATGGGCCCGGTCACCACCAGCCCGGCCACCCACGACAGGTCGGCGCCGCCGAGGAACGCGGACACCGGGCCCGTGTAGAGCGACGTGGCCATGAACGGAATCTGGACGACGATGCCGAGCAGGTAGGCGGTGATGGCCGTCCAGTTGAAGCGGCCGTAGATGCCGCCGTCGAAGCGGAAGATCGACTCGAGGTCGTAGACGCCCTTGTGGATGATGTAGAAGTCGATGAGGTTGATCGCCGTCCACGGCACCAGCACCACGAGAAGCACGACCACCAGATCGACGAAGTGCGACACGAAGTCGGCCGACAGCGCGATGGCGACGACGGAGGCCGCGACGAGGATGATCGTCGAGAGGATCACCCGGGCGCGGGCGGTCGGAATCCAGCGGGCGCGGAACGTCTGGACCGACGTGATGATGGCGAGGACGGCGCCGTACAGGTTCAGCGCGTTGTGGCTGATCACGCTGAGCAGGAACAGCACCAGCATGACGCTGCCGAGGCTTCCCGTCGTCGCATTGACGCCGTCCATCGTGCCCATGCCGATCGGTGCGGCTAACGTGACGACCGCGCCGAACGCGAAGGCGAGGAACGAGCCGAGGGTGCACCCGAGGTACGTCGCCCAGAACGTCGACGGCACGCCCACGTCCTTGGGGAGGTACCGCGAGTAGTCGGAGACGTAGGGTGCGAACGCGATCTGCCAGAGTGCGCCGAGTGACACGGTGGCCAGCCAACCGGCGAAGTTGAAGTCGCCCCGCGTGAGGAAGTCCGACGGCAGGTCGCCGGTGAGGATGGCGAAGAAGCCCACCAGGATTCCGATTCCGAGGACCCAGGTTCCGATGCGGTTGAGGATGTGGATCAACCGGTAGCCGACGATGCAGATGACGGCGGAGCCGAGAGCGCCGGCCACGATCCCCACGTCCACGGGTATGCCGTTCGCGATCCCGTGCATCGACTGGCCTGCCAGGACGATGTTCGACGAGAAGAAGCCGAGATACATGACGGCGGCGATCACCACGATGATGAGCGCCCCGAACGTGCCGAACTGTCCGCGGCTCTGGATCATCTGGGGGATTCCCATCTGAGGTCCCTGCGCCGAATGCAACGCCATCAGGGCGCCCCCGGCGAGATGTCCGACGACGAACGCGACGAGGCTCCACCACAGCGAGAGTCCGAACAGGCTGGGGCCGAGGGCACCGGTCACGATCGGTAGCGGGGCGAGGTTGCCGCCGAACCACAGCGTGAACAGATCACGAACCTTGCCGTGGCGATCGGATTCCGGGACGAACCCGATGGTGTGCTTCTCCAGCATCGGGGCGACGGGGGTGTCGGGCATCAATCCTCCGAACGGCGCAAGTGCGCCACTTCTAGGTCGAGTAGTGGAGACCACGATGGTCGGAGGCAGTGAATCTGTACAGAACAACTAACTGATGCGTTTCATCACTTCTTCTGATTCAGCAGGTCGGACTAGCCTGGGGCGATGCGCACCGTGGGAGTCGACCTGGCGGCCGAACCGAAGAAGACGGCTATGGCGATCATCGACTGGTCCGGCGGTGTGGCCCGCGTCGAGTCCGTCCGGCTGGGAGCCGGGAACGACGCCGTCACCGAGGCCGTGCTGGCGTGCGACAGGACCGGTATCGATGCACCGTTCGGCTGGCCCGACGCGTTCGTCCGGATGGTGTCCGACCATCACGCCGGCCGACTGTCCGCGACCAGCGGTCTCGCCAACCGCGACGGGCGTCGACCGCTGACCAAGCGGCGCACCGACCTCGTGGTGCAGGCCGCGACGGGGATATCCCCGCTCAGTGTGTCGGCCGATCTCATCGCGCATGTCGCGTTGCGCTGCGCCGGAATCCTCGCCGAACTCGGTGACTTCGGGGTCGACGTCGGTCGCGTCGACGGCCGCGTGGTCGAGGCGTATCCGGCGGCCGCGCTGCGCACCTGGGGGCTGGTGTCGCGCGGATACAAGAGCGCACAGAACCGGGTGACGCTGGGGGAGTTGGTCGACGCGCTCCTGACGGCCGCGGACTGGATGGATCTCGGTGCATTCCAGACGATCTGCCGCGAATCGGACGACGCCCTCGACGCCGTGCTGGCCGCCGTCATCGCGCGGGCCGCGGCCGTCGGCTGCACAGCACTACCGGAAGGCGACGACCGCGCCATCGCCGAACGGGAGGGGTGGATCCACGTGCCGACGGGAGGGCTGCAGTCGCTGCGGCCCTAGCGGCGATTCCTGCGACTGCGCTGGTAGACCGACCGCGGCGACGCCGTCGGGTGAAACCTGGCAAATTGGACACCACACGCACCGTGCGTGGGCACACGAAGAAGGAGTCCAATGGCTTTCTGGGATCAGCTGAAGGCAAAGGCGTTCGAGATGAACGGCCAGCTCAAGACCAAGACGGCACAGTTCCAGAACAAGGAGTTCGCCAACGCCAGCATGGCCATGTGCGCCCTCATCGCCGCTGCGGACGGGACCATCGACCCGTCCGAGCGTCAGAAGACCGCGGCGCTGATCACCAGCAACGAGGCGCTGAGTGTGTTCCCGTCGGACGAGTTGAGCCAGAAGTTCGACTGGTACTGCAGCAAGCTGCAGTCCGATTTCGAGTTCGGCAAGATCGAGGCCACCGCCACCATCGCGAAGCTGAAGTCCAAGCAGGATCAGGCACGTGCCGTCATCCAGATCGGCATCGTCATCGGTGGCGCCGACGGCAACTTCGACCAGCACGAGCGAAACGTGGTGCGGGACGCCTGTTTCGCCGTCGGCATCGCCCCGGCGGAATTCGAACTCTGAGGTGACAGGTGACGCGCCCGGCTCACGGGCGCGTCACCGACGCTCAGTAGGCCGTGATGATCGGCGCCGGGTTCCACATGCCCGAACGCTGAATCCGGGTGGTGTCGATCTCCGCGGTCCTCGCGTCGGGGTCGAGCGGGGAGTACTGCTCCACTCCGCCCCAGTCACGGTCCCAGTCGTCCCGCAGATACGACGGTATGGTTCGGCTCGCCCGGGTCATCTCGATCCAGCCCAGGGGGCCTCCGCCGTACCGGTCCTGCCACAGGCTCGTCATGATCGCGCCGGGACGGTCGGGGAGGATCCGGTATTCGGGCGCCTCCGCGACACCCGTGCGGTGGTCGAACGGTCGCTGGCACGGAAATGCCAGTCCCACAGCCCAGTCGATCATCACGGGCGAGTCGGATCCGATCACGTCGTTCAGTGTCTGCGTCCGGGGAACACGCGGCGGCGTCACCGCAAGCCACTGCTGCGGATCACTGTCCGAATCCGACGCCACGAGTCGGATGACATCCGTATTGTCCGGCAGGGAATCGAGCGGAACGCGCAGATTTCGCCAGGACGGTGCCGGGCCGATATCGATCGGCGTCACGCGTCCCGACACCGCGACCGCGCCGTCCGGTTGCGCGGTGCCGTACTCCACCTCCAGGTTCTGGCCGTAGGTGACGACGCCGTCCGCGTCGACGGAGTGGATGCGGCCCGCTGCGGCGATGGAGATGATGTCACCCGCCCCGGCGTCCGAGTCGGGATTCGGCAACCGGTACCAGCCGGAGGTCAGTGACGCGTCGCCGTCGCTGCCGTCGCTGCCGAGGACGGGCGTGCGGTCGGGGTCGAGGCCGAACGGCAGGGCCACGGCGCTGCCGTTGACACCCACCGCGCCGGCGCCGCCGCCGGTGCCCGCGGCGTTGCTCGACGCCGTCTGCTCGGTGTTGTCGGTCTTGACGGAGTTGGCGACGCCCGCATCCGACGATTCCTCGTCGGCACTGAGGTCGCCGGCGACGCCGTTCGGCGTGAAGCCGACGGTGCCCGTGCCCGCGAGGGCAGTCGCGGCGTCACCGGACAGTGGCTGCAGCAGCGACGCGTTCGGATCGGTTTCGAGCAGGACGTCGTTGGCCAGACCGCACGGTGCGCCGGTGACGGCATCGACGTTGGAACGGGCGAGGGAGAACGCGGGGTATTGCGCGACCGCACCCTTCGCCATCGACAGCACCTCGAACAGCACCATCGCGGCGGCCGCCACCGTCAACGGCGGGATCGCCCACAACCGGCGTCGCCGCACGGATTCGGTCCGGGTGTAGGGCTCGCGGAAGTAGCACCAAGCCGCGATCAGCAGCATCACCAGCGTGGCGCCGAGCAGGATGGTGCCTGCGCCGAGGCCGGCGATCGACACCGGCTTGTCCCACCACGGGACGCTGTAGCTGGACACGTACCACCACCCGTTGGTGCTGGTGAAGCACATCGCGAGCAGGAACAGCACGGCGGCCGCGAACAGCGCGCGGTTGCGCGGCGAGCGCACCACGGCGGTGCTCACCGCCACGGACGCCAGGACGGCGAGCGACCCCGCGAGGCCGGCGTAGATGCCGAAGTGATGCGTCCACTTGGTGGGCGTGAACATCATCAGCCCCATCGCGGCGAGCGTGATGCCGATGAGTCGCCGCGACGGTCCGGCCGCCGTCCCGGGAATCCGGCCGCCCTTGCGGAGCATCACGAGGACCGTCACGGCCAGGCTCAGCACCATCACGAACACGCCGAACCGGCGCGACAGCGAACCGTCGACGGAGATGTTCAGCAGGTACTGGTAGCGGAGGTATTCGTCGAACCAGGGGACGTTGGGGCCGATCGCGTGAACGTGCTGCATCTCCATGACGGCGGCGAGGGTCTGGTCGGCGAACACCGCCACCAGGATCACGGTCCCCGACGCGACGAGCGGTGCCAGCAAGGCGATGTATCCGACCGTCTTGGCCCGCGCGATCACGATCTGCAGGATCGGCCGGGCGCCCGCGACCAGGGCGCCGAAACAGATCAACCCGGACGGGCCCGCGGTCAGCGTCGCCGCACCGACCAGAATCGCCACCGCGGCAGGCAGCAGTCGCCGGGTCGCGACGGCACGTTCCACCGAGCACCACGTGAGCAGGACGCCCACCGCGACGATCGGCTCGGGCCGCAGACCGTTGTTGTACGGGAGCCAGAACGCGAGGAACACCAGTCCGCCGGTCCACAGCGCGAGCCGGTTGCCCCGGACCGCGGCGCCGAGTCGCGGTGCGACCTCACGGCTGATCACCAGCCACGCGACGATACCGGCGAGCAGCGCGGGCAGACGCACGAACGGGCTCGCCGGTGTGATGTTCGCCAGCACCGCGAGGACGTCGTAATACGGAGACCCGAACGGTGCCTCCGGGACGCCGTACCAGCGGAAGTAATTGGCCATATAACCCGCCGCCTCGGACGTGCGGGCCATGTTGAACTGATAGCCGTCGTCGGAGGTGGAGGCGCCGATGAAATGCCACAGCACCAGCGTGCCGATGACGACGGCATCGACGGCCCCGAACGACCACCAGCGGGTGGGCAGGAATCGTCGTGCCCGGCGCCCGTCCACGTTGTCGAGACGGTGCAGCGCCACCAGCGCCAGAATCGTCGCGAGCGCGCCCACCACCATGGCGACGAACTTGAGGGTCGACGGCGTCGACGAGAAGCGGCTGTCGATCTGCGCCGTCACCTGCAGTCCGTCAGGCACCGCACCGTCGAGGTCGCTGAAGATGCCCACCATCTGCGGGCGGAGGTCGCCGTCGACGACGGTCGGTGCGTCCTGGCCCGCCCCGACGAAACCGGCGGTGGTCCGCGTGGAATCCGACGAGACCACGAGCGCGCAGTCTGCGGGTAGCTGGTCCAGCGGCGACGACAGGAGCACCTTGTTCCGCAACAGCACCTCGACGCCGGCGGGACTGTCCGGGGTCGCGGGATTCACCCTGGCGACCAGTCCGTACTTCGCGGCGTCGGCGGCGCCCGCGGGGGCGGTGGAGGTCAGGATCCCGCCGCGGTCGGCGAGTTCACCGACCGCCGAACAGGGGATCTGCACGTCGAGGCTCAGCGGCGCGTAGGTGACGAGCGGTGCCTCGACGCTTCCGGTGCTGCCGTTCTGCGGCCAGCTGAGGGTCGCGCTGTCCTGCTCGACCGGAAGGAACGGGAGCGACAACGTGAGCAGCACTCCGACGACGGAGGCGACGATCGCGAGAAGGCGGGCGGAGCGGACCGACTGACGGAGGGGAGACGACTGGGGCGGGGTCCCGATCGGCGACTCGTCCGAGTCGTCTCTGGACACTTTCGCCGATTCCAGCCTGCTGTCAGTCACGACGTCGGATAGTACCCATCCATGCCAATTGTTAGCGAAGGCAAAGAACAGGCCTGGTCGGAGGGTCGGCCGCCCCGGCTGATCACATGTGGAAGTGCTTCAGGATCCGCGACCGGCGCTCCGCTCGGGTGAGGAGATGGTGGTGATGCCGCGGACCACGGCGGTGCCGAACTTCGGAATGCACTTCGCGGATGATCTCGAACATGCCTCTGCCTTCCTTCTACGCGAGTCGGTAGCCCGACGGTAGGTCGAGGGCAGGGTGAGCCGATTCACCCGGGGCGGGTGAACCAGGTCACCCGATCACGGGCTGCGCCGACAGCTGTTTCACGCCGGTCTGCGAACAGCCGGTGGTGGGGTAGGGGAGGAATACCGACCCGGTGTCGTCGGGTGGGTACACCCGGAATCCCGCGACCGGAGTGGGGCCACACGTCTCGGCGGGATAGTTCTGCACCACCGTGGCACGCACCGCTGCGGTGGCCCGTGCGCCCGGGGCGACCGTCACCGGAGTCTCGGTGCCACCGTCCCGATCGGCCGCGGCACCCACCTGCGGACCGTCCGGGGCGGCGACGTACGAGACCCCCGGGTACCCGTGGAGGACGCAGCCGCGGGTGCCGGTGTTGGTGAAGACGAGCGGGATCTCCTGAGATCCGGCGGCCCCACTCGCCTGTCCGAGCGTCACCTGCAGTTCGCCGATCAGGCAGCGGTCGGGGTGCGGTGCGGTCGTCTCGGTCGGCGCGGATCTCGTGAAGGTGATGTCACGTGAGGGTTCGGCGGTCCCCGTCTCGTCCGTCGAGCCGCACGCCGAGGCGGTGAGCACGGCGGCGATTCCGAGTACGCCGAGAAGGGTGCGTGCCGGTGACTGCGTGCGCATCTGATCGCTCCTCTTCGCCGATGTGCTGCCGTACGTCGATGGTCCGCGATCGGTGCCGTCCCGGTGTCTGGTTCGGGGAGATCGCATTCGCCCCTTGCGGGAGGATTCCGGTCGTAAGCTGCGGGGCGCAGGGGGATCCGCAACACTTTCACTGGAGGCTGATCGATGAGCGAAGTTCTGGACCGGACCAAGATCTACATCGACGGATCCTGGATCGATTCGCAGGGAACGGGCCGGATCGACGTGGTGAATCCGGCCACCGAGGACGTCATCGCGGTAGTCGCCGAGGGCACCGCCGATGACGTCGATCGCGCCGCGAAGGCCGCGCGAGCAGCCTTCCCCGCATGGTCCGCGCTCAGCGGCAAGGAACGTGGCGAGTACCTCCAGAAGGCCGCTGCCCTGATCCAGGAGCGCCTCGACGACTTCACCGCCCTCGTGTCCCGCGACATGGGCATGCCGCTGGGATTCGCGAAGCCCATTCAGATCGGCATGCCGCTCGCGAACCTCGCCGCCTTCGCCGAACTGGCCGCCACCTACGATTTCGACGCCCACGAGGTGGGCAACTCGCTGATCGTGCGCGAGCCGATCGGTGTGGTCGGGGCGATCACCCCGTGGAATTTCCCACTCCACCAGGTGGTGCTCAAGGTCGGCGGTGCTCTGGCCGCGGGATGCACCGTCGTGCTCAAGCCGACCGAGGTGGCACCGCTCGCCACGTACGCTCTCACCGACATCTTCGACGAAATCGGTCTGCCGGCAGGCGTGTTCAACCTTGTCAGCGGATTCGGGCCCGTCGTGGGCGAGGCGATCGCCGGCCATCCCGAGGTGGACATGGTCTCATTCACCGGCTCCACCCGCGCGGGAAAGAGGGTCGCGGTGGTCGCGGCCGAGACGGTGAAGAAGGTGGCACTCGAGCTCGGCGGCAAGTCGGCCAACGTCATCCTCGACGACGCCGACCTGACGACGGCTGTCACCGACGGAGTGGCCAAGTGTTTCCTCAACTCCGGTCAGACCTGCTCGGCGCTGACCCGGATGCTGGTCCCCGCGCACAAGGTGGACGAGGCCGCCGCCATCGCGGCGCAGGTCGCGCAGAACTACTCCGTCGGCGATCCGACGGCCGCCACGTCGGTGCTCGGGCCGCTGGTGAACTCGAACCAGCTGAAGCGGGTGCGCGGCTACATCGAACAGGGCATCGCGGAAGGCGCACAGGCGGTACTCGACGGCCGGGAGACCGGCCAGGAATCCGGTTACTTCGTCGGACCCACCGTGTTCTCCGGCGTCACCGAGGACATGACCATCGCCAAGGAGGAGATCTTCGGCCCCGTCCTGTCGATCATCGGGTACCAGGACGAGGACGACGCGGTGCGGATCGCCAACGCAACGGAGTACGGACTCGCCGCCGGCGTCTGGTCCGGTGACCAGGACCGCGCCGACCGCGTCGCGCGGCAGTTGCGCGCCGGCCAGGTAGAGGTGAACGGCGGGAGGTTCAACACCAACGCCCCGTTCGGCGGGTACAAGCAGTCGGGCATCGGCCGCGAGGCCGGCGTCCTCGGCTTCGAGGAGTTCCTCGAGATCAAGTCGATCCAGCGGTAGGCGGCTTCGCCGCCCGTGCGTGGTTGACGAGTCTCTGGACTCGCTAACCACGCACGGGTGCGGAGCGCAATTGGCCTCACGCTGAACTGAATCCGTGACTCCCGACCGTCGTGGTCCTACCCTCGAACCGAGGGGTGGACAGCGGAGATGAGGAGAACGACATGGATCTCGGTCTGGGCGGCAAGCGGGCCGTCGTCACCGGCGGCAGCCGCGGAATCGGTTTCGCGATCGCGCGCAGCCTCGCGTCGGAGGGGGTCGACGTGGTGCTCGCGGCCAGGGGCGTCGAGGCGCTGGAACTGGCGGCGAAGACGCTGTCGCAGGAGACCGGGCGGCGGGTGATCGGGGTACCCACCGACACCGGCGACGACAATTCGGTGCGCGCCCTCGTGCAGCGAACGGTGGACGAATTCGGCGGCGTCGACATTCTCGTGAACGCCGCGGCCACACCGTGGAGCGCGGGCAAGCCGAGCGACTTCGCGTCCACCACCGACGACGTGGTGCGCGGTGAACTCGAGATCAAGGTGCTCGGCTATCTGCGGACCGCCCGCGCGGTGGCACCGCACCTCGTGGAGCAGGGGTGGGGACGGATCATCAATATCAGCGGGCTCGGTGCACGCCAGGCCAACTCCATCGCGCAGACCGTGCGGAACGTCGGTGTGTCGGCGCTGACGAAGAACCTCGCCGACGAACTCGGGCCGCACGGAATCAACGTGACGGTGGTGCATCCGGGACTGACGCGGACGGAACGACTCGTCGACCGGTTGGCCAAGCAGTCCGAGGACGAAGGTGTTCCGGTCGCCGAGTTGGAGTCGCGGCTGGCCACCAACTCGATCCACCGGTTGATCGACGCGAGCGAGGTCGCGGACGTCGTCACGTTCCTGGCGTCACCGCGCAGCGTCGGGATCACCGGCGATGCGGTTGCCGTCGGCGGGGGTGCTCCGGGCGCCGTCTATTACTGAGCGCGGGCGGGTGACAGCACGCCGTCCCGTTCGGTGACTTCCCGGGCGGCGCGCTCCCCCGACCGGATGGCTCCGTCGACCCAGCCGCACATCACGGACGAACTCTCCGTGCCTGCCCAGTGAATGCGACCGCACGGCTCGCGGAGGGCGTGGCCGAACTGGGTGAGCACTCCCGTCGGCGCGTGGCTGAGCATGCCGCCGCCGGAGTACCGCTCGACGCTCCAGTTCTGCTCGATGTAGTCGACGGGGGAGGCGGCTTTGGCTCCGAACCTCGCGGTCAACTCGGCGAGCACCTGGTTCTTGCGTTCCGCTTCCGGCAGCGTCCCCAGCGTGCGGGCGATCGGTCCCTCGACGATCACGCACAGAACACCGGGACGCCCCGTGTCCGTGCTCGCGTCGATGGTGACGGTCGCGGGGGAGTCGGGTGCCGCGGACTGCCCGGACAATCCGTCCGCGCGCCAGAAGGGTTCGTCGTAGAGGACGGCGATCTTCATGACCGCACCGCTCGGCATCCTCTGGTGCAGGAAGGACCGATCCATCGGCAGGAGCGGCTCGTAGAGGATCTGGCTCGCGATCGCGAGGGGGACCGCGACGATCGCCCTCCGGGCCCGCACCGACATATCCGCGGATCGGACGGTGACGCCGTCGCCGTCCTGCGCGATGTCCCGGACGGGTTGTGACAGATGGAGTGCGTCGCCGATCTCGGCTGCCATCGGGCGGTAGACGGCACCCATTCCGCCGACCGGCCGCGCGTCTTCGGCCGCGTCCTTCACACCGAGAACGAAACTCGGACCGCCGCCGGACGCCATCTGGTACAAGACGAACAGCATCGACACCTCGGACGCCGCGGACGTGTAGCAGCCGGCGATGGCGGTCTCGAGAAGGTCGTGGGCCGGCTTGGACAGCGTGTTGTCGCCCAGCCATTTGGCGAGGCTGATCGCGTCCCACTTCGCTGCCTTCTTCGCCTCCCACGGCGCCTCGAGCGGGATCGTCTTGCACATCTCGCCGAGTTCGACGAACACGGCGCCGAGATTCGCGGCCGCCCAGGGACTCATCGTCAGGGGAATCGTGCCCTTGTACCGGTACTGCTTGCCGTCGACGACCATCATCGCGTCGCCGTCGGTGTACTGCTTGTAACTCTTGACGCCGAATTCGTCCATCAGGGCGTAGATCCGGTCCTGTCCCGGCCCGATCCACGCACCGCCCCGATCGATCCACGAACCGTCCTCGCGGACCACGGTGAAGGTCCGCCCGCCGATCCGGTCACGCGCCTCCAACAGCGCGACCGATTGGCCGGCCTGTTTCAAGCGCAGTGCCGCCGTCAGTCCGGCGAATCCGGCGCCTACGACGCAATAGTCGACCTCGATGTCTGGCATGGCAAATCCCCTCGCGCTGCGCGCGCGGCCCTCGTGCGGCCGTATGTAACGGGTGCGCCGCGATTGGTCCTGGGGGTGTGAATTCCTCTCTCCGGGAATGAAATCGCCGCGCACAGAACATATTCATCCTTACTCGTGGCGAGTAGTGCGGTCAAGGGCGTCCCGCCCGTGAGTACTTGTCAACCGCCCGTGGTTGACAAGTACTCACGGTTGGGGACGAGCGGGAAGACCTGCTCGGCGATGCGCTCGAGTTCCTCGTGCGCGGGGGAGCACTGGATGAGCAGCAGGGTGAGACCGGCATCCTGGTAGGCGCGGATCTTCTCGGCGACCCGTTCCGGTGTGCCGACGAGGTCGGGGCGCAGTCCACGGGTGCCGACGGAGTATTCGCGCTTGGACAGCTCGACGTCGAGTTCGGAGTTCTTCACGAACTCCTCGAACGAGGCGTACCCGGGCGAGTGCGGATCGACGGTGGTGATGCGTTCGAGTTCGGCGCGGGCCTCGGCTTCGGTGTCGCGCACGATGATGTACGTGGACATGCCGAATTCGACCATGTCCCGCTGGTGGATTCGCTGCGACCGGGCGTTCATGTCCGCGATCTTCGCGCGCACCTCGTCGACGGTGCCGCCGTGCAGCACATACGAGTCGGCGAAGGTCGCGATCGATTCGCGGCCGCTCTCGCTCTCACCGCCGGCGAAGACCGGGGGATGGATTCCGGGCTTCGGTGACAGGATCGAGTCGCGCACGCTGAAGTGCTCGCCCTGGTAGGTGAACGGGGTGTGCTCCCAGAGCCCACGGAGAACGTCGACGAATTCGCCGGCTTGCCGGTATCGGTCGTCGTGCCGGGTGAAGGCGCCGCCGTATTGCCGGGCTTCCTCCTCCCACCACGCGGCGACGACGTTGAGCGCGAACCGTGCCGCACCGGCATCGGTTGTTCCGGCGATGTCGGTGATCGTCGCCGATTCCTTCGCGGTGACTGCCGGCAGGTGGAATCCGGGTCGCACCGCCGTCATCACCCGGAGCTGTTCGGTGACCGCGAGGATCGCCGACGACAGCGACCACGCCTCGAGGCTGGGCGCGTCGACGCCCTTGCGGTCGTTGAGATAGAGCTCGGGCACGAGGGTGGTGTGGTATCCGAGACGATCCGCGAGCTGTGAGAGCTTCTTGACGTAGTCCCAGGTGGCGGGCATCCCTTCGTCGCCGAGGTTGCGCAGGAAGCCGCCGTAGATGGGCGTCCAGTAGCCGAAGTGCATGTCATTCCTCCGTGATGGCGTCGAGCGAAGCACGCAGATCGTCGACGAGGTCTTCCAGGTTTTCCAGTCCGATCGACAATCGGACGGTGCGGTAGCCGAATCCGGCGTCGCGGAGTTGCGTGTCGCCGAGATGGCTGTGCGTGGTGGTGGCGGGGTGCACTACCAGCGAACGGGCGTCGCCGATGTTGGCGACGATGGCGAACAGTTGCAGCGAGTCGATGAACTTCGCCACTTTCGAGTCGTCGACGGCGAGATCGAAGGAGAAGACCGAGCCGGCGCCGCGCGGCAGGTACCGCTGGGCGGCGTCGTGCCACCGGTTGTCCGGCAGTCCGGGGTAGTTGACCTTGGCGACCGCGGGATGACCGTCGAGAAATTGTGCGATCGCCAGTGCCGAGCCGACTTGCCGTTCCAGTCGCAGGTCCAGCGTCTCCAACCCCTGAAGCAGCTGGAACGAATTGAACGGGGACAGTGCGGGACCGAGATCGTGGACGATCTTCGTCTTCGCGTAGACCAGGTAGGCGCTCCGCTCGCGGCCGAACTCCTCCCACAGCACGAGGTCGCCGATGCGCGGGTAGGGCTCGGTGAACTGGGTCCACCGCTGCGGTTCCGCGCCGAAGTCGAACGTGCCGAGGTCCACGATCACACCACCCAGCGAACTGCCGTGCCCGCCGATGAACTTGGTGGCCGAGTAGACGGTGATGTCGGCGCCGAAGTCCTTCGGGCGGAGCAGATACGGGGTGGCGATCGTGTTGTCGACGATCAGCGGGACCCCCGCCTGGTGCGCGATGTCGGCCACCGCCCGGACGTCGAGCACGGAGGCGACGGGGTTGCCGATCGTCTCGGCGAAGAAGGCCCTTGTCTCGGGGCGCGCGGCTGCACGCCAGGCGTCGAGGTCGTCCTGATCGACGAGCGTGACCTCGATCCCGAAGTCCGCGAAGGTGTCGGTGAGGAGATCGACGGTTCCCCCGTACAGCTGCCGGGCCGCGACGATGTGCTGTCCGGATTTGGCGAGGGTGAGGAGTGCGACCGCGACAGCGGACTGCCCGGATGCCGTGGCCAGGGCGGCGACTCCACCGTCGAGATCGGCGAGGCGCTGCTCGAACACGGCCTGGGTGGGATTCCCGGTGCGGCTGTACAGGTTTCCCTTCCGCCGGAGGGAGAAGATGTCCCGTGCCTGTTCGAAGCTGCCGAAATCGTAGGCAACCGATTGGTAGATCGGGGGGATCGCGGTGTTCTGCGGCGTTCCGGGTTGATAGCCGGTGCGGACCTGCCGGGTCGCGAACCCTGTGGTCTCGGGCATCGGTGTGCCTGTCCCTTCGTCGATACTTCTGATGGGGCCTGGGTGAATGGCAAAGCGGGTGAATGGCAGAGCAAACGAATATGTTCGGAACAAAACACGAAGCGCGGCGAGAAGGCACGCGTTTTGTTCTGCTCGAGCTTTAGTCTTGTTCGACCTCGCGCGTGTGGGTCAGGGTGACGCAGTCAATCCTGCGAACACCCCCCCGAATGAGGTAATCAGTGGACATCGACTGGCTGGAACCCGAAGCGACTGTGCGTGGCTCGGTGATCGTCGTCGCCGGCCGCGGTGAGCATGCTCACGTGTACCGCCGGTTCGCCCGCCGGATCGCCTTCGATGGTTACCGTGTCGCGGTGGTGGAGAACGATCCCGCTGCGACTACCCGGGTGATCGACGATGCCGCCACCGATCTCCCGCTCACCGTCGTCGGGTCGGACAGTGGCGCCCTGACCGCCCTCGACCTCGCCGCGACGCATCCGGCCGTGTCCGGGGTGGTGGCAGCCGGTCTTCTCGTGGCGAGCGCCGACGCCTTCACCGGAGAGTGGGACGGCGAACTCGAGATCCGTTCCGCGTGTCCCGTGCATCGGGGGGTCCTGTCCTCGGCCGACGCTCTCGAGCGGGGAACGCTCGGTGCGGAGGCGCCGGTGGCCACGGCGGATTCGCTGAACCACGTGCAGGTTCCCGTCCTCGTCGTGCACGGAGGCGCCGACGCCCTGAGCCCGTCGGCGGATGTTCTCGCCGTCACGTCCGCGTTGCCCGACGCCCGGGTCGTCGTCGTCCACGAGGGGCGGCACGACATCCTCAACGACGTGTCCCACCGGTCGGTCGCCGCGGAGATCGTGCAGTTCCTCGAGCGCCTGCGCCTGCCCGGCATTCCCGACATCATCCTCCGCGAACCGGCCGGGGTACTCGCGCAGTGACGCGGACTCGCGGGGCGCGGGGCCGGTAGTGGTTGTCGATCGAAGGGGTGTGGATGTCAGCGGTGCTGGAGTCGGAGACGATTGCTCCGGAGTGGTTGCTCGAGCGGATCGACGGCCGCACCACGGAACTGGCCGATGCCGTCGCCGACCTCATCAGGTCGGGTGAGCTCAGCCCCGGCGATCGCCTGCCGACCGTCCGCGCACTCGCGAAGTCGACCGATCTCAGTGTCGGCGCGATTATCAGCGCCTGGGGCCGGCTGCAGGAACAGGGGTTCGTGCAGACCCGCCGCCGCGGCGGCACCGTCGTTCTTCCGCCGCTCGACAGCGTGCCCGAGCGCGGCATACCCGACTGGCGTGGCGTCGACCTGGCGCAGAATGCGCCCGACCTGGCTCTGCAGCCGTCCCTGTCCGACGCTTTGTTGTCCAGTCTGGACGCGGAGACGCTGAATGTTTTCGGCCGCGAACTGATGACCGAGCGGTTGAGGAATGCCGTCGCCCCGGGTTGGCCGTTCGAACCCGAGGCCTGGGCCACGGCGGGCGGTGGCACCGAGGCCCTGTTGCTGGCCGTGGAGGCGGCAGCGCCACCCGGTTCGATGGTGGCCGTCGACGAGCCCCTGGGCCCGGGTGTTCTCGACACCCTCCGCGACCTGGGCCTGGATGCGGTCGGCGTCGGCGCGGACCGCGACGGCCCCCGGCCGGACGCTCTCGACGCGGCCCTGACCGCCGGCGCGGTGGCGTTCGTGTTCCAACCCGGTGCGCCGTTCGCCGTCGATCATGCGGTCAGTGCGAGGCGCACGAGTGAACTCGCCGAGGTGCTGCGGCGGCATCCGGCGGTGTGGGTCGTGGAGGACGACTCGATCGGACCGCTCGAACCGCAGCAGCCTCCGTCTCTGGGATCGGTACTGCCGCAGCGTGTCGTCCGGATCCGTAGCTACTGCAAGGCATATGGGATCGATGTGCGGACCTCCGTTCTCGGCGGGTCCCGCGAACTGATCGAGAAGGCCATGAAGGTGCGCAGTCACGGAGTCGGCTCGAACAGCCGGATCCTGCAGAACACCCTCGCCCACCTGATCGTCAGCGCCGACGCCGAGCAGGCGGTCACGGCGGCGCACGAGCGGTACGCCGCCAGGCGCACGGCGCTGCTGGGGGCCCTGATCGACCGTGGCATCGAGGCTTTCGCGGGCCCGCACAGTCTGGTCGTGTGGGTGACGGTGTCGGACGAGACCGCGGCCCTCGTCGCGTTGGCGCGGCAGGGCATCTCCGTGGGGGCCGGTTCCCGCTCGTTCGTGCGGGCGCCCGCACGTCAACTCCTACGCCTGTCTGCCACCCAGTTGCCCGACGACCCGGACCTGATCGGGCAACTCGCCGACGTCGTCGCGGTGGCCGTCGCGGAGTCGTCACGGGAGTTCTTCGACTGATCGGACTTTGTTCGACAGCCCTGCGGGACATACGAAATATGTTTTGAAACATCGAGAATTTAATACTCTGCACGCGTCTGTTTGCTCCATACACTTCAACGCGGCGTGCCGAGGCAGGTGCCTTCAGGCGGACGACAAAGGAGCGAGAACATGACGAGACGGCAACTGAAATTGGGAGCTGTCCTCACCCCCACGGGTGGGCCCGGGCACCCGTACACCTGGCTGGACCCGGAGATTCCCGCCGACGCGAGCGTCGACATCGACTGGTACATCCGGTACGCGCGGCTGGCCGAGCAGGCGCGGTTCGACCTCGTGTTCATCGTCGACAGCCAGTTCATCACCCCGGACTCGCCCCCGCACTACCTGAACCGGCTCGAGCCGCTGACGCTGCTGTCCGCGCTCGCGGTCGCCACCGAACACATCGGACTCGTCGGCACGCTGACCACGTCGTTCAACCAGCCGTTCAACCTCGCGCGACGGTTCGCGTCCCTCGACCTGATCAGCCGCGGCCGTGCCGGCTGGAACGTGGTCACCAGCGGCGACTCGGGTACCGCCGGAAACTACGGCCTCGAGGAGCATTACGACTACGCCACCCGCTACGGCCGGGCCCTCGAACACGTCGAGGTCGTCAAGGCTCTGTGGGACTCCTACGAGGACGACGCGTTTCCGCGCGACCGGGAGGCCCGCCGCTTCCTCGACCCGGACAGGCTGCACACCCTCGACCACCGGGGCGAGCACTTCTCGGTGGTGGGCCCGCTCAACATCGAACGCTCGCGGCAGGGGCAGCCGGTGATCTTCCAGGCCGGCGACTCCGACCAGGGCCGCGACCTCGGTGCGCGTATCGCCGACGGGATCTTCACGCACGCGCCGAGTTTCGAGGCGGGCGCCGCGTTCTACACCGACATCAAGACCCGCGCCGCGGCCTACGGGCGCGCTCCCGAGGACATCGTGATCCTGCCGGGAGTCAGCGTCACCGTGGGCGACACCGACACCGACGCACGCGAGATCGAACGCGCAACCCAGCTGGCGGACAACGACTTCGGAAAGTCCCTCCGGGAACTCGGCCGGCCCTTCGGCTGGCACGACTTCCGGCAGTACGACCTCGACGCGCCGTTCCCCGCCGAAGCACTGCAGCACGCCGAGCGCAGCTTCTACACGCAGGCGAAGAAGATCGCCGACCTCGCCGCCGACCGCGGGCTGACGCTGCGGCAGACGGTCGAGGCGCTCAGCGCGCCGAAGACGTCACCGTTCACGGGCAGCGCCGAGACCGTCGCGAACGAACTGCAGCGCTGGCTGGACGGCCACGCCCTCGACGGCATCAACATCCACATCGGCCACCCGGCGCAGTTCCAGCGCTTCGTCGACGAGGTGCTGCCGATCCTGCGTGAGCGCGGGGTCGTCAGGGAGGACTACGAGCAGAACACGTTGCGCGGCAACCTCGGGCTACCCTTCGCGGAGAACCGTTACACCCGCGCGCGGCGTGAGGGAATCGACCCCGCCCCGCTGCCCGGCACCACCGCATCGCTGTCCGCGAGCGTCTGAATCACCACCCCTCTGCATGGTCAGGAGCACCCAGTGAGCAAGAAGAGCCGGCGGATCGTCGGCGCCGTAATACTCGGAGTGATCGTCGGGTTCGTTGCCACCGCGTGCGGCGGCGGCAGCAGCTCGGACGGCGCCGAGGTCAAGTGGGCGTTCAACCTCCCCACCTCCTGGGATCCGGTGACGAGCCGGACAGGAAACGACATCAACACGATCAGCCTCGCGTACGCGTCGCTGACCCGGCTCGACGCCGAGGGCAACGTCGAACCGTCACTCGCCGAGAGCTGGAAGTACAACGCCGACGGCACCGCCGTGACCTTCACCCTGCGTGACGGTCTCACCTTCTCCGACGGGACCACCCTCGACGCCCCGGCGGTCAAGGCGTTCTTCGATCGCGGCAAGACCCAGGACGATTCGTTCCTCCGCGATCAGCTCGCCGGCGTCACCGAGGTCACGGCCGACAGCGCCACCGACGTCACGCTGCACCTCGCCGACGCCGACTACCAGATCCCCTACCTGGTCGCCGGGCGTACCGGTGCCATCGCCAGCCCGACCGCGGCCGCCGACCCGCAGAAGCTCAGTGTGTGGCCGGTGGGCGCCGGTCCCTTCACGATCACCGACTTCGTCGCCGAGGACCACGCGTACTTCGAGAAGAACCCGAACTACTGGGACGCCGACAACATCCACATCGACCACTTCGAACTCAGCGTCGCCCCGGACCCGGCGACACTCGTCGCCGGTGTCCAGTCCGGTTCCATCGACTTCGCGACGCTACCGGCCCTGCAGTCCAAGGAAGCCGAGGCCGCCGGTCTCGATGTGACCGTGAAGCCGTCGCTGGCCGCGAACGACGTCTCCATCAACCTGAACAAGGCCCCGTTCGACAATCCGAAGGTCGTCGAGGCGTTCCGTTACGCATTCGACCGGCAGGCGTTCGTCGACGTCATCACGAACGGGTTGGGCAGCACGACGAGCCAGCCGTTCCCCGACGGGTACCTCGCATTCAATCCCGAGATCGAGAAGCTCTGGAACTACGATCCCGACAAGGCATCTCGTCTCCTCACCGAGGCGGGCTTCGGGCCCGGACAGTTGTCGATCGAGATCACCGCGCAGTCGGCGGCCACCAACCGGGCAGAGCTCGTGCAGTCGCAGCTGAAGAAGATCGGCGTCGAGTCCACCATCAAGGTGGTTCCGCCGGGATCGTCGACGTGGCAGAGCGAGGTCTACATCGCGAAGAATCCGCAGCTGGCGACGGACGGCACCATCGGGCGTGAATCCCCGGTTCAGAACCTGCTCGCCGTCTACGGTCCGGAAGGCATCATGAACCTCAGCGGCCCGCACGCGTCGCCGGAGTTCACTGCCGCGCTCGACGCCGTGCGTCGCACGCCCCTCGAGGACCCGGAGTACAAGCCGCGGCTGTGGCAGGCCGTCAAGGTCGGCGTCGAGCAGTCGCCGACCAACTACATCTTCAGCAATCCGTGGATCATCGTGTCCAACCCGGACCTGAAGAACCTCAACATCCTGCCGTCCCAGGTGCGGTGGGAAGGCGTCACGGTCTCGTGACCACCGCAGACGTCCAGGCCGCCGGCACCGGGAGAACATTCGCTCTCCCGGTGCCGGCGGGTGCGCTCGGCACGGCGGTGCGGGTCGTGCTGAGCACCGTGCTGATCGTGGTCCCGGTCTTCCTGTTCTCCACCCTGATCACCTTCCTGCTCGGCGCAGCCAGCGGGCTGAATCCGGCCGCCGGGATCGCCGGCGACGCCGCGACCCCGGAGACGATCGCCCGCATCAACGCCGAATTCGGGCTGGACAAGCCGGTCTGGCAGCAGTACGTCGACTGGATGTCGAGCATGCTGAGCGGCGACCTCGGCGTCTCGTGGTTCAGCAAGATCCCGGTCAGCGAGTTGATCGGCGAGCGGCTCGCCGTCAGCGCCTCGATCGCCGGTGTCGCTCTGGTCATCGGACTCGTCCTCGGTGTCGGACTCGGGGTGCTCGCCGCCGTCTACAAGGGCAGCCTGCTCGACCGGCTGATCACCGCCTACACGTCGGTGGCCTCGACACTGCCGCCGTTCGTCATCTCGATCGGACTGATCCTCGTCCTCAGCGTCGGGTTGCACTGGCTGCCGTCAGCCGGATACGTCCCGCCGGACGAGGACTTCGGCCGCTGGCTGTCGCTGATCATCATGCCCGCGATCGCGTTGAGCATGGACGTCGTCGCCGACATCGCGCGACAACTCCGCACCGGATTGGTCGCGGAGCTGGACCAGAACTACGTCACCGGCGCGGTGGTCCGGGGCATCAGTCCGTCCCGGATCCTGTTCGTGCACACACTGCGTAACGGCAGCGGTCCCGCGCTGTCCATCCTGGGTATGAAGATCCCCACGCTCATCGGCGGCGCCGTCGTGATGGAGACCATGTTCTCCATGCCCGGCTTCGGTCGCCTCGCCGCCGACTCCGCGCTGCGCGGAGACGTTCCCATCGTCCAGGGAACGCTCGTCGTGGCGATCGTGTTCGTGCTGTTCTGCAACATCGTCGTCAACATCGCCCAGAGCGCGTTGCAGCCGGCAACCAAGCGGAGAGACTGAAATCCCATGCTCACAGCAATCCTGCGCTATCACTCCGCTCGCGCCGCGGCGGTCGTCCTCGGGCTGATCGTGGTGCTCGCGGTTTTCGGGCCCGCACTCGCGCCGTTCGACCCACTCGAACAGGGCACGGCGGCAATCCTGCAGGGCCCGAGCGGAACTCACTGGCTCGGGACGGACAACGTCGGACGGGACGTGTTCAGCCGGCTGCTGGCGGGTTCGACCGTGTCGGTGCTGTCCGCGCTGCAATGCGTCGTCGTCGGATTCCTCCTCGGCGTGATCCCGGGATTCCTGTCGGTGTACCTCGGGCGCGGCGTGGAATGGTTCACCCTCCGGTTGATGGACGCGCTCATCACGCTGCCGTTCCTCGTGTTCGCCGTCGCGATGACCGCGCTGCTCGGAAACGGGCTCGCCCAGGCGATGTTCGCGGTCGGCATCCTCATCGCACCCGCGTTCTACCGGGTCACTCGCGCCGCGGCGCTGACCGTGGCCAACTCCCAGTACGTCGAGGCCGCCGAACTGATGGGGGCCGACACCTCCTGGATCATCCGTCGTCACGCGGTGCGCAAGGTGCTGCCGGCGGTGGGGGTGACGTTCGCGGCGATGACCGGAGCCAGCCTCGTCATCGTGTCTTCGCTGACGTTCCTCGGGATCGGCGTCGTCCCACCCGACCCGACCTGGGGCGGACTCCTCGCCAGCGGACTGCAGTACCTCTACCAGGTTCCGTTCGGCCCCGTCGTGCCCGCCCTGTTGATCGTCGCGACCGTCTGGGCACTCAACGCCATCGCCGACGCGCTGCGGGATGCGACCGGCCAACCCCGACGACGCGCCCGCAGGAAACAGGAGGTCACCTCGGATGTCCACTGACACATTGGATGCCACGTCGGCACCCGCACCCACGCGCCCCGACCGGCCGGTGCTCACCGTGAGCGATCTGCGCATCGCACTCGACGACGGAACCGAACTGGTCCACGGCGTCGACTTCTCCCTCGCGCGCGGCGAAGCCCTCGGGATCGTCGGCGAATCGGGCAGCGGCAAGTCGCTGACCTGCCGGGCCATTCTCGGAATCCTGCCCGGCGGACTCGGCGTCACCGCCGGCTCGATCGATTTCGACGGCATCGAACTCACCGACCTCGGTCGCACACACTGGCGGCCATTGCGGGGAACCCGCATCTCCGCGGTGTTCCAGGACCCGGCGTCCTATCTGAACCCGTCCATCCGGGTCGGTGAACAACTCGCCGAGGCACTTCGGTCGACCCTCGGGTTGTCCCGCGCCGACGCCCGGCGGCGCGGCGTCGAACTGTTCCGGAGAATGGGGCTGAACGACGCCGACACCGTGTACCGCCAGTACCCGCACGAACTGTCCGGGGGCATGCTCCAGCGGGTGCTCATCGCGATCGCGGTGTCCGCGGAACCGGAACTCCTGATCGCGGACGAGGCGACCACCGCCTTGGACGTCACCGTTCAGGCCGAGGTGCTCGACCTCCTCGAGGACCTGCGCGACGAACTGGGCCTCGCACTCGTCCTCGTCTCGCACGACCTCGCCGTGGTGGCTCAGGTCTGCGACAGCGTGATCGTGATGCGGGACGGCGCCGTCGTCGAGTCCGGGCGTGCGGAGGACCTGCTCACTGCCCCCCGGCACGAGTACACCCGCCAACTCGTCGAGAACCATCGGGAGTACGGGCTCGAGTCGTTCATCGGGAAGGAGGCGGCTCGTGTCTGAGTTGCTGCGCATGACCGACGTCCGGGTGGAGCGGGGGCCCCGTGGGGCCCGCAAGCAGATCCTGCACGGCGTCGACCTGACCCTCGATGCCGGCGAGAAGGTGGGGCTGATCGGTGAAAGCGGCTCCGGGAAAACGACACTGGCCCGCACGATTCTCGGTCTGATCACCCCGACGTCCGGATCGATCGAGATCCGCGGGCAGCGCGTCGACGACCTGTCCACGGCGCACCGCCGGGCCCACCGCCGCACCGGGACCGTGCAATACGTGTTCCAGGATCCGCTGCTGAGCCTCGATCCGGACATTCCGGTGGGCGAGTCGATCGCCGAGGGACTGCTCGTGCGGGGCGGACTCGACCGCGGCGTCGTCCGGTCGCGAGTGGCAGAGGTACTGAGCAGTGTCGGACTCGACGCCGACATCGCGGCGCGGATTCCCGCCGACCTGTCGGGTGGGCAGCGCCAGCGGATCGCGATCGCGAGGGCCCTCGTCCTCGATCCGGCGCTGCTGCTGCTCGACGAACCGGTCAGCGCCCTCGACTCGGTCAACCGCATCCAGATCCTGAAACTGCTCACCGAACTCGGGCACTCGCGGCAGCTCGCTCAGCTGTTCATCTCACACGACCTGGGGGCGGTCGCGGCCCTCGTCGACCGGATCGTCGTGCTGTACCGCGGCAACATCGTCGAGGACGGTCCCACCCATCAGGTGATCTCCGACCCCCAGCACCCCTACACCGCGCTCCTCGTCGGTTCGGCTCCCACGTTGAGCGGCGGCGCGGTGACCAGGGAGCGGCGCCGCGAACTGAGGCTCCGCCTCCAGTACTCACGGGTCAGCGGCGCAGCGCCTTTCGTGCCAGCCAGTTGCCGAAGAACTGGGAGGCCTGGACGAGCAGGATGATGACGAGGGTGGCGACGAGGGTCACCTGCCAGTTGAAGCGCTGATACCCGTAGACGATGGCGAAGTCGCCGAGGCCGCCGCCGCCGATCGTCCCCGCCATCGCGGACATGTCGACGATGCCGATGAGGACGAACGTGTAACCGAGAATCAACGGGCCCAGGGCTTCCGGGATCAGCAGGGTGACGATGATCCGCAGGGGTCCCGCGCCCATCGCGCGGGCAGCCTCGATCACGCCGGGGTCGACGGTCACCAGGTTCTGTTCCACGATGCGTGCGATGGCGAACGACGACGCGATGATCATCACGAAGATCGCGGCCTCGGTTCCGATGGTCCCGCCCACCACGGCGAGGGTCACGGGACCCAGTGCGGCGAGCAGGATGATGAACGGAATCGGCCGGACGATGTTCACCAGGATGTTCAGCACCGTGTAGGCCGCCGTGTTCTGGAGAATCCCGCCCTTCCGCGTGGCGTACAGCAGCGTTCCCACCACGAGCCCGATCAGCCCGCCGACCACCAGCGTGATCACCACCATGTAGATGGTCGTGCCGATGGATTCGAACAGTACGGGGCGCAGCTTGTCCCAGTTCGTGGTCATGCCTGTACTTCCTCGACGTCGGTGACGGTCCGCAACCGGCGGATCACGTCGTCGACGCCGTCGTCCGGACCGACGAGCTCGAGCGTGAGACTGCCGAACGAGCGGTCCTGCAGGGTGGTGATGCCGCCGTAGACGATCTCGAACCGCACACCGTGCCCGCCCGCGTCGGAGAGAACGTCGCCGATCCGGCTGCCGTCCCGCACGTCGGCAGTGACGATCCGGCCGCCGAAACGCGACCGCAGCCGTTCCAGGTCGGCGGGCTCCGGGCGGTTGCGCAGGATCGTGCTCACGAAGCTCTTCGACGCCGGCGCCTGTGGTTCCGAGAAGACGTCGAACACCGTGCCGAGCTCCACGACGCGACCCTCCGCCAGGACGGCGACACGATCCGCGACGGCCCGGACGACGTCCATCTCGTGCGTGATCACCACGATCGTGACCCCGAGTTCCCGGTTCACCTTGCGGAGCAGGCGGAGCACGTCCTGCGTGGTCTCCGGGTCCAGGGCGCTGGTGGACTCGTCGGCGAGCAGCAGGTCCGGCGACGTCGCGAGCGCGCGGGCGATCCCGACCCGCTGCTTCTGCCCGCCGGACAACTGGTCGGGGTAGGCCCGTGCCTTGTCGGAGAGGCCCACGAACGCGAGCAGTTCGGCGACGCGTTCGCGGCGCTTCTGTCGCGGCCACCCCGCCACGACGAGGGGGTACGCGACATTCCCGGCGACGGTCCGCGAGCGGAACAGGTTGAACTGCTGGAAGATCATCCCGATCTTCGCGCGCACGTGCCGGAGTTTCGATTCCGACAGCGCGGTGATGTCGACGTCGTCGACGACGACGCGCCCACTCGTCGGGCGTTCCAGGCCGTTGATCAGCCGAACCAGCGTGCTCTTCCCGGCGCCCGAGTAGCCGATGACCCCGAAGATCTCACCTCTCTCGATGGTGAGATCCACGGCGTCGACAGCGGTGAGCGTCTTCTTTCCCGACTGGAAGGTTTTCGTGACGGATTCGAATCGGACGATCGGTCTCATCTACTTGGCCGAACGAATTCCCTCTTCGACCCGCGACAGGATCTGCTGCAGTTGGGCACCGTCGCGTTCCACCTCGACCGACGTTCCCTTCGACTCCTCGCTCACGGCGGCCTGGATCTCGGGGTCGTGCCAGATCTTCACGAGTTCGAGGTACGTCGCTTTGTCCTTGTCCTCGGCGCGGGTGACGAAGGTGTTGATGTAGGGCTCGGCGGCGGGGCTCGACGGGTCGTCCTTGTAGAGAGCGGATTCGGGGTCGATGCCCGAACGCTCGAGGAACGTGTTGTTGACGATCGCGCCGTCGACGGATGCGAGCGACAGCGCCGTCTGCGCGGCGTCGACCGGGGTCACCTTCACCTTGGACGCAGTCGTGTCGATGTCGGCGGGCGTGGGGGACGGGTTGTCGCCGGTCAGCGTGAGCAGGCCGGCGCCCTTCAGCACGAACAGGGCACGAGCCTGGTTGCTGGGGTCGTTGGGGATCGCGATCTCGCCGCCCTGCGGAATGTCGGCGAGGCTCTGGTGCTTCTGCGAGTACAGGCCGAGCGGCACGATCTGGGTGGCGCCGATCGGGGTGAGGTCGTCGTCGGCGCCGGTGTTGTACTCACCGAGGAACTGCAGGTGCTGGAAGAGATTGGCGTCGATCTGCCCCTGCGACAGGGCGACGTTCGGCTGCGAGTAGTCGGAGAAGTTCACGACGTCGAGCGTGATACCCGCGTCCTTCGCCTTGTCCTCGAAGATCTCCCACGAGCGGTCGCCGGCCTCGGTGGTTCCGATCCGGACCGTGTCGCCGTCGGCGCCGCCGGATCCACCGGAGCACGCTGTCAGTGCCGCCAGGAGAGGAACGGCGGCAAGGGCGAGAGAACGGCTGAACTTCACGGAAAATCCCCACGATCGATCGAATGACCACGGAGTGCGGCCACTGGCAAGCTAGCGCCTCCGGGCGCCGCGCGGAATGGTTTGGATCGCCCTGATTCGAAGGGGCGTGTCTCGACTTCTGTTCCTGCCCTGCAATATTCGACCGGAACCACCGAGTGCTCTAGGGTGGCGGGGTAAGCATGCGAGAGGTGATGAAGCAATGAAGGTAACGGTAGTGGCGGGCAATCCCAAGCCCGGTTCACGGACGCTGGACGCGGCCGGTCTGGTGGCATCCGCGGTGACGGGTGCCGACGCGGATGTCACGGTCGACGTGATCGAGCTCGGGGCGGGTCTGCTCGGGTGGGGTGACGAGCAGGTCGCGGCGGCGGTGGAGGCGGTGGCGTCGTCGGACCTCGTCGTCATCGCCAGCCCGACGTTCAAGGCGTCGTACACGGGCGTGCTGAAGCTGTTCCTCGACCAGTTCGCGACCGGCGACGGCCTGAAGGACGTCGTGGTGGTGCCGCTGATGCTCGGGGCCGGGCCCGCCCACGCCATGGCGCCGGACCTGCTGCTCAAGCCGGTGCTCGTCGAACTCGGCGCGACGGCCCCCGCGCCGGGCCTCTACCTCATCGACACCACTTACACGACCGACACACGCATCGCCGACTACGCCGAGCGGTGGGGTCCGATCCTCACCGCGGCGGCCCGGACCCGGACGGAACTCTCATGACGCAGGCAGACGGCACACTGGACAAGACTTCGCTCCGGGAGGCGTTCGGACATTTCCCGAGCGGTGTCGTCGCCGTCTGCGCCGAAGTCGACGGTGAGCGAGTCGGGATGGCGGCGAGCACGTTCGTGCCCGTGTCGCTGGAGCCGCCGCTGGTCGCGTTCTGCGTGCAGAACACGTCCACCACGTGGCCGAAACTCGCGGGCCTCGCCCACGTCGGGATCAGCGTGCTCGGTGAGGCGCACGACGCGGCCGCCCGCGTGCTGGCCGCGAAGACCGGCGACCGGTTCGCGGGCCTCGACACCGAAACCACCGACGGCGGTGCGCTGTTCATCGACGGAGCGTCGGTGTGGCTGGACACCACCGTCACCCAGCAGGTGCCTGCGGGGGATCACGCGATCGTGGTCCTGCGGATCAACGAGCTGAGGGTGCAGTCCGAGATCGAGCCGATCGTGTTCCACCGCAGCCGGTTCCGCTGGTTGCGCACCGTCGCTTCCTGACACGGGGTGAGATGACCACTGAACTGACGGCGCCGGCCGATACGGACGTTCATCCCCTGGACGACGCCATCCGGGAATCCCTGCGCGGGACGCACGCGCATTTCGCCAGGTGGTCGGGCCGGGTGGCGCGGTACCACCCGGACGTCGCGCCGCATGTGGGCCACCCGGCGACGCTGGGGGACGAGGACTGGGCGGATCTCGTGGCACTGCTCGGGCCGTCGGCGACGGCCGCGCTACGCGGATTCGGGCACACCCCGCCGCAGGGCTGGGAGGTCGTGGACTCGTTCGGCCTGGTGCAGATGGACGGCACCGCGCTGGACGTCGCACCGGACCCCGACGCCGAGGTGCTCGGCGCGGCGGATGTCCCCGAGATCCTGGACCTGATCGGCCGCACCCGGCCCGGACCGTATCTTCCACGAACCGTCGAGATGGGGACGTATCTCGGTTTTCGTGTCGACGGCGAACTGGTGGCCATGGCGGGTGAGCGGTTGCATCCGCCCGGGTGGACGGAGATCAGCGCGGTCTGCACCGACGAGCGTTTCCGGGGCCGCGGATTCGGTGCCCGGCTCGTGCGCGCCGTGGGAGCAGGTATTCGCGCTCGCGGGGAAAGACCGTTTCTGCACGCCGCCCAGTCGAACACGACGGCGATCCGCCTGTACGAAAGCCTCGGCTTCACGCTCCGTCAGCAGTCCGCGCTCACCATCGTCCGGACGCCGGCGTAGGCCGATCCGGTGCCCGTTGTGACCCCGGTCGGGCAAAATTGCAGGTATGAAGTACGTGCTACTGATCTGCGACGACGAGTCGGTATCGCCGACGAACGAGGAACTCGCGGCGGATCCGGTGCATCAGGCATGGTGGGAGGATCTGCAACGACGCGGCGGGATGCTCGTCGGCCAGCGGCTGCGACCGGTGGTGGATGCCACGACGGTCCGGGTCCGCGACGGTGAGACTCTGGTCTCGGATGGGCCGTTCGCCGAGACCAAGGACTTCGTCGGCGGATTCGTGATCGTCGAGTGCGCGAACCTGGATGAGGCGATCGAGATCGCTGCCGGCCATCCGTACGCGCGTTGGGGCGGCGTCGAAATCCGCCCTGTCTGGGAATGACTGCGCCCGATGACCGAGTCCGTGCGGCGGTCGATGCGGCGTTCCGGGACGAGTGGGGGCAGGTGGTTGCGACTCTCATCGGGTTGACGGGGGAGTGGGATCTTGCCGAGGACTGTGCGCAGGACGCATTCGCCTCCGCGTTGACGAACTGGCAGCGCGACGGCGTTCCGCGCCGCCCCGGCGCCTGGCTCACCACGACGGCTCGCCACCGCGCGATCGACCGGCTGCGCCGCGACGCGGCAGGTGCGGGCAAGCTGCGCCAGCTCGCCGTGCTGACCCGCGACCCGGACGAGCCGCATGACGAGATCCCCGACGAGCGGCTGCGGCTGATCTTCACCTGTTGCCATCCGGCGCTGCCGTTCCCGGCGCGGGTCGCGCTCACTCTGCGGACGTTGGCCGGTCTGAGCACCGCCGAGATCGCCCGGGCCTTCCTGACCGCCGAGTCCGCGATGGCGCAGCGCCTCGTCCGCGCCAAGCGCAAGATCCACGAGGCCGGGATTCCCTACCGGGTCCCGCCCGTCGAGCTGCTCTCCCAGCGACTGGCCGCCGTCCTGGCGGTGCTCTACCTGATCTTCAATCAGGGCTACGACGAGGAGGACGGGCGGGCCCTCACGGCCGAGGCCATCCGCCTGGCCCGGCTCCTGATCCGCCTGATGCCCCAGGAACCCGAGCCGCGCGGCCTCCTCGCGCTGATGCTGCTGCACGAGTCCCGGCGCGCGACGCGCACCGACGGCGGAGTGTTGGTCACCCTGGAGAACCAGGACCGGTCTCGGTGGGACCAGCCGCTGATCGCCGAAGGCGTGGCAACGCTCGACCAGGCGCTGGCGATGGGGCGCACCGGTGGTTACCAGGTGCAGGCGGCGATCGCCGCCTGCCACGTCACCGCGCCCGACGCGGCGAGCACGGACTGGCCGCAGATCGCGGCCCTGTACACCGAGCTGGCGCGGCTGGCGCCGTCCCCGGTCGTGGATCTCAACCACGCCGTGGCCGTCGCGATGGCCGACGGCATTCGGGCGGGCCTCGCCCTGGTCGACGAGATCACGGCTTCGGGCCGTCTCGACCGCTACCACCTGCTGCCTGCGACCCGAGCCGATCTGCTCCGCCGGGGCGGCCGTGCCGCCGAGGCCAGGGCGGCGTACGAGCAGGCCTTGCAACTGGCCCCGACCGAGGCGGAACGCCGCTACCTGAGCAGCCGCCTCCGCGAGCTCTGAAGAAATCTCGAGATCATTGTGCGGTTGTTGTCGATCTCGGGCGGCATCCTTCGTCGGTGAATTGAAAGCCACCAAGATGAAGGGAAAGTGTTGTGAGCACAGAATCAACCCCGTCCGTCGTCGACCGCGCGTCCTACCAGGACGAACTGGATGCACTGCGGGTCCGGGAGAAGGCGCACACCCACGAAGGCGACGCGATCGCTGCGGCCCGCCGGCGACTGCCGATGGCCGAGGTCGACCCCGCCATCACCATGGTCGGCCCGCACGGGCCGGTCCCGCTGCTGGACGTGTTCGAGGGCCGCAGCCAGTTGATCGCGTACTTCCACATGTGGCACGCCGGCCACCCCGCGGCCGAACAATGTGAGGGCTGCACGTTCTTCAACGGCCAGGTGCGCGAGCTGTCGTACCTGCACTCGCGCGACGTCACGTACGCCACGCTGTGCCAGGGACCGTACGACGTGAGCGTCCGCTACCGCGACTTCATGGGTTGGGACGTGCCCTGGTACTCCGCGCAGGATGCGGCGGATGTGCTGCTCGGCGATCGCCCACGGTCCCCGGCGCCCCTGGTCTGTTATCTGCGACAGGACGGCAGGGTGTTCGAGACGTTCTGGACCAGCGGCCGTGGTCTGGAACCGATGGCTCCGACGTACGGGTTGCTCGACATGACCGCGTACGGCCGTCAGGAAACGTGGGAGGACTCGCCGAGCGGTTGGCCCCAGCATTGGGAGCCCGGCACGAGGGAAATCATGCGCACCGACGGACGGCCCACGGCGCAATGGTCCCGCCTGGGCGCCGGACGATCCGACGACCTCGGCCACGCCGAGCACTGACACGGCCACCACCGATGGAAAGCAGGACTCCCGGACGGTGTCGCCTGGTTGGCGGACATCAGGGCTGAAGGACGTACTTCCCGCGTACGCCGCCCTGCGCGACCGCGCGGTGAGCGGCGGCGACCTGGTCGAGCGGTACGACGGCGTGCACCCGCGCCGGCAGGTGGCCGCTCGCGGTGGAGTCGAGGAGCTGGGCCAGCCGGGCACCGTCGGGCCGCGCCACCAGAACGCGGACGGTGACGCCGCGTTCCTCTGCCGGCGCCGCGCCCGGCTGCACGCCGACGAAGAGGCCTCCGTCACGAACCAGCGTGAGGCCCTGTTCCTGGAGTGCGGCACCGTCGGCTACCGCGTCCCAGGCGCGCGCAGACTCTGTGGTGAAGTCGGCGCCGAGGCCGCGCACGAATTTCTCGTCGTCGGCGCGGGCCAGTCCGGTGACCCGCCAGTCGCGGTCCTGGGCGAGCGTCACGACGTACGCCCCGACCGCTCCAGCGGCCCCGGTCACCAGCAGGCTCCGGCCGCCACCGTCGCCGAGCAGGTCGACCAGCTGGGCTGCAGCCAGGCCGTTCAGCGGGACCGTGGCTGCGGTGGCCAGGTCGAGGCCGTCTGGTACGAGCGCGGTGTCGCTCGCCGGGACGATCAGCTGCTCGGCGTACGTGCCGAAGTCGCGGTCGAACCCGGCGACCAGCCCTGCGACGCGGCTGCCGACCGGGAGGTCGACGTCCGGACCGACCGCGGTGACGGTGCCGGCGAAGTCCCAGCCGAGGCCGGTGTGGTCGGGCTGGTCGATCAGCCCGAGCCGGTGGAACACCCCGGCGGCGAGCGCCAGGTCGACGGGGTTGACCGCGGCCCCGGCGATCTCGACCCGGACCTGGCCCGGCCCGGGCTCGACGACGGGTACGTCGATGATCTCGATGGAGTCGGGACCGCCCGGGGTGCGGACGATTGCGGTGCGGAAGGTGGTGGACATGTTGCCTCCTCTGGACCGGAACTTGTGCTGCACCTCCACGATGGAGGGGTTACTCTCCAATGGGAAGTACGCACCTCAGAGTGCGTAGGTCACCGCACGGGAAGGAGCGGTCGATGCCGACGACGACGGCGGCCCAGGAGCGGGCGCAGGCGAAGGTGGAGTACGAGGCGTTCCTGGCGACCTGCCCCAGCCGCCAGCTCCTCGACCGGATCTCCGACAAGTGGGTGACGCTGGTCCTGGCCGCGCTGGGCAGCGACGGACCGCACCCAGGCGGAGACTGCGTCGGCGAGCCGCGGCGGATGCGCTACTCGGAGCTGTCTCGCCGGCTGGCCGGAGTCAGCCAGAAGATGCTCACCCAGACGCTGCGCTCCCTCGAACGCGACGGCCTGCTCACCCGCACCGTGACCCCGACCGTGCCGGTCACGGTCACCTACGAGCTGACCGACCTCGGACTCTCGCTCCACTCCGTCATCCGCGGGATCAAGGCGTGGGCGGAGGCGCACATGGACGAGGTGCTCGCCAACAGAAACACGTACGACACCCGCGTCGGCTAGCGCGCTGAACCTAACCACTCACGGGGAGCGGAGCACCCTCGAAGCGTTCGCGGAGGGTGGATTCGGCGTACTCGTGCCGGAAGATCCCCTTCGCGCGGAGGATCGGAACGACGTGATCGACGAAATCGGTGAGCCCGGAGGGGAATCCGTCCGGCATCAGGTTGAAGCCGTCCGCCGCGCCCGTCACGAACCATTCCTCGATGGTGCCGGCGATCTGTTCGGGTGAGCCGACGACGAGCCGGTGACCGAAGCCGCCGGCCTTGCGAAGCAGTTCGGACACCGAGTACCGGCTCTCGAGCGCCAGCCGCACGACGGCCTCCCGGAACCCGAGCGAGCCGGAGAACGACGGATCGACCGGGGCGAGGAGCACGTCCTCCGGGATCGGCCGGTCCGGGTCGAGCGAGCTCAGGTCGACGCCGAGCATGCCGCCGAGCCGTTCGGCGGAGAAACCGTCGGCGGCCTTGGATTCCCAGTCCTCGTACCGGGCGATCGCCTCGGCCTCGGTGCTACCCACCACCGTGACGAGCCCGGGAAGGATCTTCACCGCCCGGGGATCCCGACCGGCTCCGCGGGCGACATCCTTCACTTCCCGGTAGTGCTGCTGCCCGGCGTCGAGCGTGAGCTCCGCCGAGAACACCGCGTCGGCGCTGCGTCCTGCCAGTGCGCGGCCCTGCGGGGACCCGCCGGCCTGCACGAGCAGGGGGTGGCCCTGCGGCGACGGCGGCACGGGCAGTAAACCGTGAACGTGGAAGTACTCCCCGTCGTGGTGCACCGGGACCCGGGTGGTCGCCGATTCCCACAGCGCCGTCACGACGTCCACGAACTCCGTGGCCCGGCGGTACCGCGACTCGCGGTCGGGAATCCGGGAGAGACCGAAGTTGTGGGCGGTCCCGGCGTGGAACGTGGTCACCACATTCCACGCCACCCGTCCGCCGGACACGACGTCGAGGGAAAGGAACCGGTCCGCCAGGTCGAACGGATCGTTGAACGTCGTCGACGCCGTGCCGATCAGGCCGAGGTGCTCGGTGGCGCTCGCCACCACCCCGAGCACGGTGGTCGGCTCCAGGGCCCGCGTCGGCTTGACGGCGGGATCCTCGCGGAGCGCAGGACCGTCCGCGAGGAACAGCGCGTCGAGGGTGCCGCGCTCGGCGATCTTCGCGACCTCGGTGTAATAGTCCGGGTCGATGAACGACGTCGGGTGCAGGTCGGGAGCGCGCCACGCGGACGGGTGGAAACCCACGTCCAGCACGTTGACGTTGAGGATGACCTCTCGTTGCGCGGGCATCAGCCGGCCGGCTTCGCGGCCGCGCCGTCGACGTTGGTCTGGCTCCGGTCGGTGGCCCGTGCCGATTCGATGCTCTGCGCCACCCGGGAGAAGAACGGGTCGCTGTCGATGAGCTGGCCGATCCGCGGGTCGTGGTAGGTGTCGAGCAGCGGCGCGAAGTCGGGGTTGTCCTTGTTCTTCTCGTTGATGACGACCTCGATCCAGTACAACTCGTAGGCGGGGGCGTTGAAGACGATCTTGTCGTCGGGGACGTCGGCGAGGTCGAAGTTGGAACGCCAGCCCAGTGCCAGGTCGACGTCGGGGAGCGTGCGCGGCAACTGCGCCAGCGCGGCCTCGGTGAACTCGAACGACTTCGGGTTGTCCTTCACGTCGCGGATGGTCACGCGCGACGGGTCGACACCGTCCTTCAGGGTCAGCTGACCGAGGTCCTGCAGGGTCTGCAGTGCCTGCGCCTGATTCGACGGGTCATCGGGGATCGCGACCTTCGCGCCCTTCGGGAGATCCTCGAGCTTGCCGTACTTCTCGGAATAGCCCGAGAACTTGAGGACATACCAGTCTCCGGCCGCATACAGTCCGAGGTTGCCGTCCTCGTTCTGCACGCGCATCCACTCCTGATGCTGGCTGTGGTTGGCATCGATGTCGCCCTGGGAGACAGCGAGATTCTTGAGCTTCGAATCCTCGATCTGCACGGGTTCGACGGTGATGCCGTGGTCGGGGGCGAGTTTCGCGACTTCCTTGGCGAGCTTCTCGTCCAGGATCGATCCGGCGGTGTATCCGATCTTGAACGTGGTCTGCGGGCCGTCACCCTCGGTTCGGTCGTTGCCCCCGGCCGCGCCGCACGCGGTGAGGAGGAGAAGCAGGGTGGCCGTCAGTCCGCCTGCCGCCACAGCACGGGCGCGCGTCACCGAGCGGGGTCGAGTCGTCATGGGTGTGTCCTCTGATCTGGGTGAATGTGAAGGAAGGCTCAGCGCCGGTTGGTGAGACGGGCGGCCAGGTCGCCGACGAGCTGGATGACCTGGACCAGTACCACGAGCGCGATGACCGTCGTGATCATCACGGTGTTGTCGAATCGGTTGTAGCCGTAGGCGATGGCGAGGTTGCCGATGCCGCCTGCGCCCACCGCTCCCGCGATCGCCGACATGTCGAGGATGCCGATCAGCGCGATGGTCAGGGCGCCGATGATCGTCGGGACCGCTTCGTGGAGTTGCACTTTGCGGATGATCTGAAAGTTCGACCCGGCCGAGGCCCGGCCCACTTCCACCACTTCGGGGGGAACGTCCCGCAGCGAATTCTCGATCAGACGCGCGACGTACGGTGTCGCGGCCAGCGTCATCGGAACCGCCGCGGCCTGCACCCCGAGCGACGTGCCGACAATGAACCGGGTGAACGGAATGATGGCGGCCATCAGCACCAGGAAGGGAAGTGATCGGCCGAGGTTGACCACCCAGCCCGCCACCGCGTTCACCGCCGGGTTGGGGAACAGCCCGCGGGGAGCGGTGTTGTGCAGGATGACCGCCAGCGGAGTGCCCAGCAGGATGGCCAGGATCACCGTGATCCCGACCATCTGCACGGTCTGCTGCAGGGCGGGGAGGAACAGCTCGGGAAGTTCCTCGACCGGAGTCGAGATGGCGAGAACGACAGTGCCCGGGGCGCTCATGCCGCGGCCTCCTCGGTGGTACGCCCGGATACCACGTCGTCGACCCGGGTTCCGTGCAGGCCCCACGACGACAGCAGTTCGCCGACGGACGGATGCTCACCGGCCACCGAGATGGTGACCCGCCCCGCCGGGCGTCCGCCGACCGATTCCACGGTCCCGGACAGCACCCCGATCGACCGGCCGGTGGCCTTGCCGAGAAGTTCGATCCAGTTGGTGGGAACGGTGTCGGAGCCGTAGGTGACGTGCCAGAGCACGTCCCGGTCCTCCGCGGTGATGTGGGAACGGTCGGGGAGGAGGCCGACGCCGAGTTCGGACCGGGGATCCCGGAGTAGTTCGATCACCGGGCCCGATTCCACCACCTGCCCCGCGTCGAGGACGGTGACGACGTCCGCGACCTGCCGGACGACATCCATTTCGTGGGTGATCAGCACGATCGTCAGCCCGAGGTCGTCGCGCAGTTCACGCAGCAACGCGAGGATGGATCGCGTCGTACTCGGATCGAGCCCGGACGTCGCCTCGTCCGACACCAGGACCTTGGGCGCGAGTGCCAGCGACCGGGCAATCCCCACGCGTTGCCGCTGCCCGCCGGACAGTTGGCGGGGGTAGAGGTCGGCCTTGTCGGACAGACCCACCCGCTCGAGCAGTTCCTCCACGCGTGCCCGCCGCTCGGTCCGGCCCACACCGGCGAATTCGAGTGGCAGGGCCACATTCTCTGCCGCCGTGCGACGGGCGAGGAGGCTCGACGCCTGGAAGATCGTGCCGATCGCGCGACGCTGATCCCGGAGCCGGCGTTCGGACAGTCCCGAGACGTCGACGCCGTCGAGCAGAATGCGACCCTCGGACGGACGCTCCAGCAGGCTGATGATGCGCGACAGCGTGGTCTTGCCCGCACCGCTCTGTCCGATCACCGCCGCGATCTGGCCGGTGCCGACGGAGAAGTCGATGTCGTGGAGCACTTCGACGGACCGGGATCTCTTCCCGAATCGTTTCGTGACGGAACGGACTTCGATCATGCTGAACCACCTGTGTCGGATGACGGCACCTCGGTCGGCCGTCGGGACGGAAATCCCGGCCCGTGGACGGGCCGGTGGATTCCCGAAACGATAGGCGTGGGTACACGGAAAGTCATGCCTAAGAATCGACTTGATCAGAAGGACTGTCAGTTCTGCGCGCCCGGATAGACCGGACGGCGGTGGGCCGGCGCCTGCGCCGGCTCGGGCAGCCGCAGCGTCGCCCGGAGTGACCGCTGCCGGTACCCGCGGGGCCGAGTCGGCCTCGTCCACGCGGCGAAGCCGGCGTCGAGGTCGGTGACGGTCGCGATGTGACCGTCCACGTCGGTGGCGCCGGGATCGTCGGCGACGAAGAGCAATGCGCGCTCACGCACAGCCGGCCCGTGACGGTCGACCCGGCTGCCGTCCAGCACGACGATGTCGGAAACCTCGGCGGCGGAGACGATGTCGTCGCCGTCCTGCGCCCACCACGCGACGGGAATCTTCTGCTGCGGCGGGGTGGGGACGTTGAGGGGGCCGGCGATGTCGAAGACCCCGCTGTGGTCGGCGTAGACGATCCGGTCGGAGTCCGCGAAACGCACGTCGTGCGGGCGCCCACGGATCGTGTCGGCCGGCCAGCTCTCCCACAGCGTGCGGGAGGCGTGGATCGCATCGGTCGTGGCTGCGGGACTGGGCCCGGCATCGATCCAGACCCCCGCCGAGGCCAGGTTGCCCGGCGCCGATCGGTCTTCCACACCGGTGAGCCAGCCGACCCGGCCGCGGCTGGTGTGATCGAGCGATGCGAGCCGGCGAGCCAGGTTGTACGGGTGGTCGAGGTGGGGGACCGCGGTGACGAACACACCGACGTCGTCGGTGGCGGCGATCAGGGCTGCGGCGGACACGCTGGGCGACAGGGCCGCGGTGGGCCGGGGAGCGGTCCGCGATACCCGCTCGACGCCGAGCAGGACGAAGTCCGCGCCCGTGCGGGTGACGAATGCGGCGAGTTCGTCGACCCGGCCGCGGCGAATGGCGTCGACGAGCAGATGCTCACCGAGTGCGAGGCCGTAGAAGGTCCTGCTGCGCTGGATCACGCTCATCGGAGGTCTCCCGTCGTCGGTTCGAGGGTCTGCTGTCGTGATGTCAAGGGGCATCTCCTGAGAAGAGGGTGGCTGTCGCGAGGGTGAGGGACGTCAGCCCCAGGATCACCAGCAACATCGAGACGGACGCACTGCGCCGGAGGACACTGGACCGCGGATTCCGCGGGGCGTACCACAGCCAGAGGACCTGTCCGACAACGAATTCACCCCTGCCCGTATCGGACAGGGAGGCGCCGAGCGCCGGTCTGGGATCGAATGTCCGCCGCTGACCGACGAATTCGTCGCTTCCGACCCGGTACGCGTAGCTGATCGACCGGCGTACGTCGACTACCGAGCACTCGAACCCGGTCCACGACCGGGATCTCCACAGCGCGAGGACGCCCGGAACCCCACGGAACAGGAGGAACGCACCCGCGATGATCCAGACGGTGATCACACGGGCGACGCTACGGCCCGGGTCGGTGTGTCGTACAGCCTTCTCCGCAGCGTGAGCGGAACACGGGCCCCGTGCTTTTCGTTCGATACCGGCAGGTGAAGGTGGCTCGAATAGCTCTGTCCGGCAGACATTTAGGAAGGTCGTTGAAATCAGGACGAGCGGAAGACTCGGATAACGGGCGGTCGACGGCCTACGGTTGCCGGGCGAGAAAACTTCGCAGAGCATCCACATCCGGCAGCATTTTCCGAAGGTGCGCAATGAGACCGACCTACTGGTACCTGGCGCGAAGGGTGGGGCAGGCGTTCGTCGTGATCGCCCTTGCCTACACCCTCGTGTTCTTCGTACTCAACGTTCTTCCGGGCAACCCGATCGAATCGCAGATCAACAGTCCCGAGAACCCGATTTCGGCGGAAGACGCCGAAGTGCTCATCGCCTATTACAACCTCGACAAATCGGCGTTCGAGCAATTCGCGCTGTCCGTGCAGCGCCTGGTCGTGCACGGAGACCTCGGTTACTCGCTGACATCCGGCAAGTCCGTGGAGCACCTGCTGTTCTCGGCGCTTCCCTCGACTCTGAAGCTGGCGTCCACGGCGTTGGTGCTCGCCATCGTGTTCGCCTTCGGCATCGCACTGACCGCGGTGTTCGCGAAGGCGGCGCGCATCCGTGAGGCCGCCCGGGCTATACCGGCGGCGTTTCTGTCGACGCCCTCGTTCATCGTCGGGCTGTTGCTGCTGCAGTTCTTCGCGTTCGAACTCGGCCTGGTCTCCGCCATCAGAGACGAGGGCGTGCGCTCGGTGATTCTGCCGGCGATCGCACTGGCCATCCCCGTGTCCGCGCCCATCGCACAGGTGCTCATCCAGGGACTGCAGAACGCGTCGGGACAACCGTATGTCGACGTACTGCGGTCGAAGGGGCTGACGGAGAACCGGATCATCTTCCGGCACGTCCTCAAGAACGGGTCGATCCCGACGATCACGATCGTCGCCATCACGGTCGGGGAACTCCTCGCGGGGTCGGTCATCACCGAGACGGTGTTCTCCCGCACCGGAATCGGATACCTCACGGAGCAGGCGGTCCGCAATCAGGACACCCCTGTCATTCAGGCGGTGGTGATTCTTGTGTCGGTCATCTTCGTCGTCGCGAACCTGCTCGCGGATCTCGCGTACCCGCTCATCGATACCCGGATTTCCCTCGCGCCGGACAAGAAGGTGGTCACCGCATGAGTGTTCAGGCGACCGTTCGGAGCGCACCGGCCAGTCCCGCCGCCGCACCGCGGATCCCGTGGGCCCGCAGGCGCGGACTGGGCGTCGGCGACGTCCTGTCCGTGGCGTTCCTGCTCCTGGTGCTGGCGTGCATTCTCCTGCCCGGAGTGCTGGCACCCTTCGATCCGCTGGCCGAGTCCCCGGACCATCCGCTGGAGGCGCCGAGCCTCGGACATCCGTTCGGAACCGACTACATCGGCCGCGACGTGCTCAGCCGCGTCATCCACGGGTCGGCGACCACCATCAGCGGTTCCGTCATCGCGGTGATCCTCGGACTGGTCGTCGGGAGTGTGCTCGGCCTGACGTCGGCGTACTTCGGCCGGGCCTACGACACAGCCGTCAGCCGTGTCGTCGACGTCCTGCTGTCCATTCCGGCGCTGCTGCTGGCCATCACCATCATCGTCGCGCTGGGCTTCGGAACGGTCAACGCCGCCATCGCGGTCGGCGTCTCCTCCGTCGCGGTCTTCTGCCGGCTGATGCGCTCGGAGGTCCTCACGATCAAACACCAGCCGTTCGTCGAGGCCAGTGAGCATCTCGGCGCCAACAAGATCTGGCTGCTGGGGCGCCACATCCTCCCCAACGCCTACTCCTCGGTGCTGTCGTTGGCGGCGCTGCAGTTCGGCTCCGCGATCCTCTCCATCGCGGCGCTGAGTTTCCTCGGGTACGGCGCGCAGCCGCCGAATCCGGAATGGGGCCTTCTCATCGCGGAGGGCCGCAACTACATCGCCACCGCGCCGTGGTTGGTGGCGTTCCCGAGCGTGGTCATCATTCTGACCGTGCTCAGCGTCGGCAAGTTGAGTCAGATCGTCCGGAAGCAGGTGGGTTGATGACAGCGGTCGCGGAAGCACCGGCCACGAGTTCTGCCGCGCAGCGAGGTGACGGTCCCTTGATCGTGGCGCAGTCCCTGCACATCGAATACGCGTCCGAAGCCCCACACCTTCCCGCCGTGCAGGTGGTGGACGATGTGAGCTTCCAACTCGAGCGCGGGCAGACACTCGCCGTGGTCGGCCAGTCGGGTTCGGGGAAGACGACCATCGCGCGGGCGGCCATCGGACTCCTCCCGTCACACGGCCGGATCTCGTCCGGCAGCGTGCACATCCTCGGTCGGGACGTGACCGGGTACGGGCAGAAGCAGTGGCGCGATCTGCGCGGCGGCACCATCGGATTCGTGCCGCAGGATCCGCTCGGCTCGCTCGACCCATTGCAGCGCGTCGGCGACCAGGTGGCGGAGACGCTCCTCGTGCACGGGCGGGCCACCCGTCGGGACGTGCGGTCGAAGGTGACCCGCCTGCTCGACCGCGTGGGTATTCGCAATCCCGCCGAACGAGCACGGTCCTACCCACACCAACTGTCCGGCGGCCAGCTGCAGCGCGTCCTCATCGCCATCGCGATCGCTGTCGACCCGGCGGTCCTGGTGGCGGACGAACCGACGTCGGCGCTGGACGTGACCGTGCAGAAGCGCATTCTCGATCTCCTGGCCGACCTGCAGGAAGAACTGGGCCTCGGCATCCTGTTCATCACCCACGACCTGGCGCTGGTGCGTGAACACAGCGATTCGGTTCTGGTCCTCAACGAGGGCCGCGTCCGTGAGGCCGGAGCCGCGACTGAGGTCCTCGACCACCCGAAGGACCCCTACACCGTCACACTGATGAGCGATGCGCCCGCGCTCTCACCCGGCAAGTACGCCGGCCGGCACACCGGTGCGGGTCCGTCCGCGGCACCGCTGCTCGAAGTCCGGAACTTGACGAAGACGTTCGCGACGGGCCGGCGTGGAAAGGGACAGCCGTCCACGGTGGCCGCCCTCGACTCGGTGTCGTTCTCCGTCGCCAGTGGCAGCACGCATGCGCTGGTCGGTGAGTCGGGCTCGGGTAAGACCACCACCGCGCGAATCATCGCAGGACTCAGCACGTTCGACTCCGGTGAGGTGTTCGTCGACGGGCGGCCACTGAAGACCGACCCGCGGTCGTACCGTCAGAACGCCCGAGTGCTGCAGACGGTTCAACAGAACCCTCTGGCCGCGATGGATCCCCGCTACACCATCTCCGACGTGATCGAGGAGCCCTTGCGCATCGCCGGATCGGGTGATCGGGCGAGCCGGCACTCCGCGGTGCGTGACGTCATCGACCGGGTCGCGTTGCCGTCGGACGTGCTCGGCCGGAGGCCGCTGGAGATCTCGGGAGGTCAACGTCAACGGGTGGTGCTGGCGCGAGCACTCGTCCTGGCCCCGAAGATCCTGGTGCTCGACGAACCGACGTCTGCGCTGGACGTCACGGTGCAGGCGCAGATCGTCGACCTTCTGGTGGATCTGCAGACGCAACTCGGTTTGACGTACCTGTTCATCTCGCACGACCTCAGCCTGGTCCGCCAGATCTCCGACACGGTGACCGTGCTCGAACACGGCCGCCTCGTCGAGTCCGGTTCGATCGCCGAGGTTTTCGGCAACCCGGCCGACCCGTACACGGCGCGACTGATCGACGCGGTCCCCGGCAGGATTCCGCTCACCGTGTGAATGCTGCCCAGAGAATTTCGACGCCATTTCACACAACTCGGAGGTTCACGGCTCATGGCACGCAGGTTCGGACGCTTCCGCCTCGCGGCGTGCATCGCGGCGACGGCGGTGGTGGTGGCGTCCTGCAGTCAGGCGCACGGCTCCACCGACACGGGGTCGCAGGTCGAGCAGGGGGGGAGACCTGGTGTACCTCGACGCCGAAGTGACGGCGTCGATGCAGATTCAGGTGTCGTACTGGCAGAACAGCCTGGTCAAGGATCAGCTCCTCGACAGGCTGGTGTACCAGGATCCGGAGACCTTCGAGTTCGTGCCGTGGATCGCGCAGAGCTGGACCGTCGACGAACCCGGAACCACCTACCAGTTCGTCATCCGGGACGGCGTCACGTACAGCGACGGCACGCCGCTCGACGTGGCCAGCGTGAAACGCAACATCGAGTGGCTCGCCGAGGGCGACAAGCCGAAGGGGATTCCCCGCAACGCCTGGTTCCCCAAGGTGACGGCGGTCGACACCGATGCGGCCTCCCGCACGGTCACCGTGCACCTCGCGGAACCGAACGCCCCGTTCCTGGCGGCGTTGTCGATGAACACGGCCGGCCTCGTCGCGGACGCAACGATCGACGCGAGCAAGGACGATCAGTCGGTGGTGACCAATCTGATCGGCAGCGGGCCCTTCGTCGCGGAGTCGGAGATTCCGAACAAGGAGATCCGACTCGTCAAGCGTCGTGGGTACGACTGGGCGCCCGCCACCGCGAAGCACCAGGGTGAGGCGTACCTCGATTCGGTGACGGTGGTGCCCATCGAGGAGGACAGCATCCGCGTGGGTGCGTTGCGCTCCGGGGAGGGCGACGCCCTCCGGTACACCCAGCCGCCGGACGAGGCGCTGCTGCAGAAGGAGGGCTTCACCGTTCTGGGCCTGCGCACCCCGGGTCTGGCCAACGTCCTGGACGTCCGGCAGACCGCCGATTTCGTCGACGACGTCAACGTTCGCAAGGCGGTGATGTACGGGATCGACCGGGATCAGATCGTGTCCACGCTGTACTCGGACAACTGGAAGCCCGCGAACAGCATCATCACCGAGGGCGCGCTGGGGTGGAAGGACCGTTCCGACGAGGTGCGATTCGACCCGGACGAGGCGAATCGTCGGCTCGACGCGTCGGGTTGGACCACGCGGAACGCCGACGGGATCCGGCAGAAGGACGGCAGGCCACTCGAACTCAGCCTGTACATCGACGTCTACGACCACACGTCGAAACCGTTGTACGAACTCGTCCAGCGTCAGCTGCGTGCGGTGGGGATCTCGCTGCAGCTGAAACAGACCGACTTCGCGAACTATCCGAAGGCAACTGCGGATCCGAAACTGAGCCTGCGCCGGAACGGGTGGCCCACGGCCGACACCTTCCGGCTGACCCAGAACTACGACAGCGACCAGGGTGATCTGTTCCAGCTCGAAGGCAACGATCCGTATCTCGACGGCCTGCTGCGTTCGCAGGTCACCGAGACGGACCGGAACAAGCGGATCGCGTTGATCGAACAAATCCAGGATCACGTGATCGACAACGCCTACACGATCCCCCTGCTGCTGGATACCCAGATCTTCGCCGTCGCCCCGCACATCCACGACTTCCGCAATGCGGCCAACTCCGTGCCCTGGTTCTACGACACCTGGACGGAGCGCAAGTGAGTACTGATGGGGGACAGAGTGTTTCATGTCGTCCTGCGTCCAGAATCAGACTGAGCGCAACGCTCGTCCCGTGAGCGATGCTCTGGGAAGGTAACGACTATCGCGGAAAGGGGAACCGTCATGAGCCGTCACACCGTCATCGGACTGCACGTCGACGCCGCACTCGTCACCGAACTGCTCGACCCGAGGGAGCCGGCGCGGCGAGAAGAGTTCGGACGCAGCATCGACGAGTCGGGAATCGACTTCGTCGTTCTCGGCGGCGACCGCCTGGACGCGGGGGACGCGGGTCACCCGACGATCGATGCGACCGTGGCCGCCACCGTCCTGGCTCGTCACACGACGTCGGTCGGACTGGTGGTGGCCGGCGCTCCCGTCCGCGATCACCCCTTCAATCTCGCGCGCCGGCTCGGCTCGCTCGACCACGGATCCCACGGCAGGGTCGGCTGGCTGATCGGGTCAGCCCCGGTGGACGCTGCGGTCGACGCCGTGTCGGTGGTCCGGAAGTTGTGGGAGAGCTGGCCGGGCGACAGCATCGTCGACGACGCCGAGCGCGGCATCTTCGCGGAATCCGAGCGGATCGTCTACATCGATCACGCGGGCACGTTCTCCGTGTCGGGCCCGCTCAACGTCCCCGAGCCACCGCAACGCAAGCCGCCCGTGTTCTGGCGCCCCGCGAACGAAGCCGAACTGGTGGCGGCGCGGCGCACGGCCGACGCCGTGATCCTCGCGGACGAGGATGCGGTGCGACGCTATCGGTCGCACTTCGACCCCGATGCCGCCCGCGACCAGGTGTTGCTGATCGACCGCCCATGGGCGGTCGGCGGCGTTTCCCCTCTGACGACGGAGGCCGACGGCGTCGTCTTCCGAGGGGCCACCACGACCACCTTGCCCGCCCTGCTCGGCGCGATACGACGGGAGCCGATCTTCCAGGACCCGCGGCGCACCCTGCGTGACCGTCTGGGCCTGCAGGCGGCGGAGACCGTACTGTCCGGCGGCCGCAGCGCGTTCCCGGTCAGCTGAGCATTCCACCGAAGACAGGAGATTCACCATGACAGCGGTATCCGAGGCGCCCGCGCCGGAGGCGGTGCGTCCGCCGGCACGCGGCTCCGCCGAACTGGCGGCCGTGATCGCCGAGATCGCCGAGGACGCCGCGCGGCGGCGTGCCCGTGGCGGGACCGAAGGCCCGCAGCGGGCCGTCGAGTTGATCCGCGAACACCGGCTCGGGGCCGTGCGTGTGCCGCGGGAACACGGCGGCGGTGGCTATACCTTGCAGGATCTCTTCGATCTGGTGATCGACCTCGCCGAGGCCGATCCCGATGTGCCACACATCGTCCGCGTTCACTACGCCTTCGTCGAGGAAGTGCTGCGGGCCCCGCGCACCGAGCGCAAGGACGCGTGGTTGCCGGAGATCCTGTCGGGCACACTGTTCGGTGGCGCGTCCTCGGAGCTGAGCACCCGCGCCGTCGGCTCCTACAGCTTCGAGTCCACTCTGACACCGGGTCCCGGCGGGTACCGCCTCGACGGGGTCAAGTTTTACAGCACCGGTTCGCTGTACTCCGATTTCATCCGGGTCTCCGCCAACCTCCCGGACGGCAAGGCACTGAGCGCCATCGTTCCCGCCGATCGGGCGGGGATCGTCCACAAGGACGACTGGGACGGAATCGGCCAGCGCCACACGGGCAGCGGGACGACGGTGTTCGAGAACGTCGCCGTCGAGGAGTCCGAGACGCTGCCGTTCCGCGGTGGCGACGAGGAGACCCGGCCGCGGCAGGCGCTTCCCCAGTTGTATCTGCACGCGATCGCGGCGGGCATCCTCCGCACCGTCACGACCGAGTCCGCCGAGCTGATCCGCGGCCGTAAGCGCAGCTTCGTGTTCGCTGTCGCCGAGGAACCGCGGCACGACCCGCAGTTGCTCGAGATCGTCGGAACGCTCTCCGCGGCGGCCTTCGCGGCGGAGTCCGTGGTCCGGGCGGCCGCGGCAGCACAGGATGTGGCTGCGGACGTCGCGCGCACCTCCGGCGTCGACGCCCGGCTCGAGCAGGAGGCCGCGGTACTGGCCGCCAAGGTGAAGGTCTCCATCGAGGACATCGCGCTCCGGGCAGCCGGCCGGTTGTTCGAGGTCGGCGGCGCCTCGGCCACCCGGGAGTCGGCGCACCTGGACAGGCACTGGCGCAACCTGCGAACCCTGTTCTCCCACAACCCGACGGTGTACAAGGCGCGGGTGATCGGCGACCTCGTGGTCAACGAGACCCCGCTTCCCGACACCGGATTCTTCTGATTCGGAAGGCACTGCCGTGAGTAGATCCCGACGCCAACTGGTGCTCAACGTGAACGTCCTCGACGTGGGAATCGCCCCCGGAGCGTGGACACTCGACGACGTGCATGCGCACTCGTTCGTCGATCTCGACCACTTCACCAGGATCGCGCGGATCGCCGAGCGTGGCACCCTCGACGCGTTCTTCCTCGCCGACGGTCCCGGCTTCTGGGAGAACCCCCGGGTGAAGCCGACCCGGGCGCTGGAACCGTCGGTGATCCTGGCGGCCGTGGCGACGGCCACCGAGAACCTGGGCCTGATCGGGACCGCCTCCACCACGTTCAACGACCCGCGCGATCTCGCCGAACGCTTCCTCTCCCTCGACTACCTCAGCGGCGGCCGGGTGGCGTGGAACGTGGTCACCACGTATTCGCCGACGGCCGCAGCCAATTTCGGATTGGAGCAGATTCCGGACCGCGACTACCGCTATCGCCGTGCCGAGGCCTTCGTCGGCGTGGTGACCGCGCTGTGGGAGAGCGCCCGGAGCGGTGTCCCGGTGTCGCATCACAGCGAGTTCTTCGACGTCGACGGCGTGCTGCGGGTGCCGCCGTCGGAGCAGCGGCAGCCGCCGCTCATCCAGGCGGGCGGGTCACCCGCCGGGCGTGACCTCGCCGGCCGCACCGCACACGGCGTCTTCTCCGCGGAGCTGACGCTCGACGCCGGGCGCAGGCATTACAAGCACGTCAAGGACGTGGCGCGTGCGGCCGGCCGCAACCCCGACGACGTGAAGATCCTGCCCGGGCTGATCACGGTCATCGGCTCGACCGAAGCGGAGGCGGTCGCTCGCCACGAACAGCTCCGCACTCACGTCCCCGCGAAGTTCGGCTGGGACCGGCTGAGCCTGACCCTCGGAGTCCCGCTGGCGGAACTCGACCTCGACCAGCCGATCCCGGCATCGCTGCTGGACGGACCACCCGACCCGTCGACGTTCGCGGGTTCCCTCGGGTTCCGCGAATCAGTGGTCGGGCTCGCGCGTGAGCGGAATCTGACCGTGGCCCAGCTCCTTCGCGAGTTGGACGGCGGCGGCGGGCACCGCGCCGTGATCGGCACACCGGGACAGGTGGCCGACACCATCGAGGCGTGGTTCCGCGCCGAGGCCGCCGACGGATTCAACCTGATGCCGGACGCGTTCCCGTCCGGACTCGACACCTTCGTCGACGAAGTGGTGCCCCTGCTCCGCAAGCGGGGGCTCTTCCGCCACGAATACGCGGAGAAGACCCTGCGTGAGCGTTTCGCGGTGCCGCTTCCCGAGTACGGCGCCGCACGCTCGGCCTGAGTTCGTTCAGACGGTAAGGAGGGCTCGTGACGTCACCGCGGTCGGGCTCGCAGGCGGTGGAACGGGCGATCGCGGTACTCGCCTGCTTCGAAGGCGGGGCCACCGACCTGACCGTCAGCGCGCTCGCCGCCCGCACCGGGTTGGCCGTCAGCACCGCGTATCGCATCGTGCAGGCCCTCGTCCGCGGCGGATTGCTCGAGCGCGACGAGCGGACCGACTGCTACCGGGTGGGGCCCAGCCTGATCTCCCTCGCCGTGCCGTCGCTCGGGCGGCTCGACGCCGAATCGTTCGCCCCGCACCTGTACTCGCTCGCCGCGCATGTGAAGCTGACGGCCAGCCTCGGGGTCGCGAGGGACGACGTCGCGGTCACCGTCTTCTCGGCGCGCCCACCCGAACGGTTCTGCACGCATCAGCTGCCCGGGGCACGTCAACCGCTGCAGAGCAGCGCGATGGGAATGGCGATCCTGGCGTTCGGGACCGCGTCCGCACGGCGACGCAGTTCGGTGACGGCGTCCTCCGACCTCGAACGGGTCCGGCGGCGGGGGTACGCCGCGGCCTTCTCCTCCGAGAACCGGGACGTGCTCGCCGTTGCGGTTCCCGTTCTCGACGCGGAGGGACGGCCCCGCGGCGCGTTGGGGGTCCAAGCGCTCCGGCGGCGACTCACCGACGATCTGGTGCGGGAGATCGTGCCGCCGATGCGGGGCGTCGCGGCGCGGATCGGCGCGGGCGCCGGAACCGCGTTTCCCGGATTCCGGTAGGGAAAAACTCAGGGTGAACCTTTTTCGCATTGTGAAAATACCGTTGTAGCACCGTGGTTCGGGATTCGATGATGATCGCGACGTATCGATTCAGCCCGAAACCAGGAGTACTCATGACACTCACCACCGCCGCGCCCGCCGACTCGGATCGGACCGCCGACACCGCACTCGAGGTTCGTCCCGTCGCCGGGCACATCGGCGCCGAGATCTCCGGAATCGACCTCCGGAAAGAACTGGCCGACAACGAGGTAGCGCAGGTCCGCGACGCCCTGCACCGCTACAAGGTCCTGTTCTTCCGCGACCAGGAGATCGGGCACGCCGAACAGATCGCGTTCTCGCGGAAGTTCGGTGACGTGACACCGTCGCATCCGTACGACGACGAAGCCCCCGAGGGTTTCCCGCAGATCCTCGCCGTCGACAGCCGCAAGTACGAGAAGCGATTCGGGCGCAAGAAGTACAGCTACGACAACAAGTGGCACACGGATGTCACCGCGCTGATCAACCCGCCTGCCGGCGCGATCCTGCGTGCGCACATCGTCCCGGAGCAGGGTGGCGACACCCAGTGGACGAACCTCGTCGCCGCGTACGAGGGTCTGCCGGACTCGCTGAAGGGCCTCGTCGACGGTCTCCGCGCCGAGCACCGGTTCGGCGGACGGCACCCGCAGTGGGCCGAGGACAGCAGCTACGCCCAGAAGACGCGGGAGAACCCGCTCGTCACCGAACACCCGGTGGTCCGTGTGCACCCGGTGACGGGGGAGCGGGCACTGTTCGTCACACCCGGTTTCACCAGCCGGATCGTCGGGGTCTCGCCGTCGCAGAGCGACCGCCTGCTGGACCTGCTGTTCGCCGAGGTGACGAATCCCGCCTACACGGTGCGGTTCCGCTGGGCGCCGGGCAGCCTCGCGTTCTGGGACAACCGTGCCACCGCCCACCTCGCGCCCACCGACCTCGACCACCTCGACGTCACCCGCGTCCTGTACCGCACCACCCTCGAGGGCGACGTTCCCGTCGGCCCCGACGGCAAGGAGTCCACGTCCATCGCCGGTGCGGCGTTCCGCGGCGAGAAGTAGGCGGCTCCGCCGCCCGTGCGTGGTGTGCGAGTCTCTGCACTCGTCAACCACTCACGGGCTGCGGAGTGCCCGGCGGACGGCGTCGGCGAACGAGGTGGGGTCGTGGATCAGCCAGCCGTGACCGCCCGTCACGGTGAGGACGGTCGGATTGCGGAGTGCCTTCCGCATCGACTCGAAGCTGGCGAGCGGAATCGTCCGGTCCCCGCGACCCCAGACGAGGGACACCGGTAGGCCCCGGTCGGCGAGGACGCCGAGTTCGTCGCGCAGGTCCGCCCGTCTGGCCAGGTGCGCGGTGCGCCAGACCGCACCCGGATCCCGCAGCGTGTTGGGCAGGAAACCGTTGACGAGCGACGCCGTCGTGTGCGCGATGGTCCGGATCGACAGCGCCTCACCCAGCGCCGAAGCGCCCCAGTCCCACAGCGGCCTCTCGCCGATGGGCCGGATTCCCCAACCGTCGGACGACCAGGCGCCACCGCCGACGGAGTTGACGAGCACCAGGCGTGCGACCCGTTCCGGAAGGTCGTGGGCAGCCTGAATGGCGACGCCCCCGCCGAAGGAGTGGCCGACCAGTGTCACCGGTTCGCTGATTCCCGCCTCGTCGAGGAACCGTCCCAGCCACGCCGCGTAACCCGCGAAGGTGCGGGCCTCGGGCGGATGGTCGGGAGTTCCGCCGAAGCCGGGGAGCGTCGGAGTGACGACGCGATGTCCCTGCTGGGCGAGCATCGACAGGCTGCGGCCGTACACCCGCGGGGTGAGCCCCCATCCGTGCAGGAAGACGACGGGTGAGCCGCGCCCCACGACAGTGAGGGTCGCGGCGTCCGCATCGGCGGGTTCCCCGAAGATCTCGGGTTCTGAATTCTGGATCAGTGACACGCCCAACAGCGTGGACGACGCGCATGCCTTCGGTAACGGGCCGAATTGCCTGAAGGCATACCTGTTTCTGAAGTTTCGTGACTGACCGGTCGGTTCGAGATCTGATCGTTATATACCCGTATTGCGAAAACAGGTATGTATATGGGCCATTCGGCCGTTGTCCGCCGAGTCCGTGACCGGGATGTTATCTAACGTCTCGTCCGAGCGGCACTGATGTCGCCGGAACCTCATGAATTGAAGGACTCAGCTCAATGGCCAAGCATAGATTGCGTCGGGGCAATCGTCTGCAGTTTTCGACCGGCGGTCTTCTGATCGCCGCCGGTGTGGGAGTGGGAGCATTTCTGCTTCCCGTCGCTCCCGCTGCAGCGGAGCCGATCACGATCCCAGGGATTGGGACGTTCGAGGTACCAGGCGTGCCGCCGGTGCCGCCGGCTCCGGCTCCGGCTCCGAACCCGGGGCCTCTCCCGGGACCGTTGCCTGCCCCGCCGGCGTTGCCATCCACCCACGGCGCGCAGGCTCTCGCGGCCGCCGAATCGAAGATCGGATCGCCGTACGTCTGGGGCGCAACCGGGCCGAACGCCTTCGATTGCTCAGGTCTGGTGCAGTGGGCGTACAAGCAGGCAGGCATCTCGGTGCCTCGCACCACCTACGACCAGGTGAACGGTGGCTCGCCCGTCGACAAGGGCAGCCTGCAACCGGGTGACCTCGTCCTGTTCAACGGGGCGAACCACGTCGGGCTCTACGCCGGGAACGGCATGGTCGTCCACGCGCCCACGTCCGGGCAGCCGGTGAAGCAGGCGCCCCTCGATTCGATGCCGTTCTACGCGGCGCGCCGGTACTAGGCGGCTCCGCCGCCCGTGCGTGGTTAACGAGTCTCTGCACTCGCAAACCACGCACGGGGCGCGAAGCGCCCTACGCGTTCCGGATCAGATCCGACGCCCGCTCACCGATGAGGACGGAGGGTGCGTGGGTGTGCCCGCGGATGATGGCCGGCATGATCGACGCGTCGGCGACGCGCAGTTTGTCGACACCTCGCACCCGCAGGTCGGGCGTGACGACGCTGGCGTCGTCGTTGCCCATGCGGCACGTCCCGACCGGGTGGTAGAGCGTGTGGGCATTCTCCTGCAGTGCCCGGGCGAGAATCTCGTCGAGCGGCGTGCTCGGCGTGACGGCCGGGCGAATCATGTTGCCGAGCCGCGACTTCAGCGCCGGAGCCGATGCGAGGGCGTCGCACAGGCGCAGTCCTTCGAGCATCGCCCGCCGGTCGACTCCGCCGCTGTCGCTGAGGTAGCGGGGATCGATGATCGGCTTGGCGAGGGGATCCGCCGACTGCAGCGAGATCTCGCCTCGACTCTCGGGTTTCACGAGGATGGTGCCGATCACCGCGGCGTGACCGGTTGCCGGGATGAGGCCCTCGTCGAAGAACGGCGCCGGCCCGAAGATCATCTCGAGGTCGGGCAGTGCCAGATCGTCCCGACTGCGCGTGAAGCCGTACGCCTCGGCCACGTTCGACGTGAGCATGCCGCGGCGACGGGTCAGGTAGTTGAGCAGCTCGGGGATCTTCTCGGCGGCGAACAGCGAGTCCGAGTCGACGCTGTAGCCGAGGAACGACACCAGGTGATCGAGCAGATTCTTCCCGACCTCCGGCAGGTGCTGCTGCACCGCGATACCGTGCTCGCGCAACTGTGCCTCGTCGCCGATGCCCGACAGCATGAGGAGTTGTGGGGAGTTGATCGCCCCTCCGGCGAGGATCACTTCCTTCGCAGCGCGGATGGTGCGTCGCACCCCGTCCTTCTCGTACTCGACGCCGACGGCCGCGGAACCCTCGAACAGAACCCGGGTGGCCTGGGCGCCGGTGAGGACGGTCAGATTCTTCCGTTTCAGCGCCGGCCGGAGGTAGGCGTCGGCGGTGCTCCACCGCGCGCCCCGCTTCTGCGTGACCATGGTCTGTGAGAAACCCTCGGGCCGAGTGGTGTTCGCCCGTTCGACGGGGTAGCCGGTCTCCTCGGCCGCCGCCAGGAACGACGCGGTGAGGGCCCGGGGGCTCCGCTGCTGCGAGACGACGATCGGTCCGCCGGTTCCGCTGTCGGCGTCCGACGCGTCCTGCACGTTCTCGATGCGGCGGAAGTACTTGACCACTTCCTTGAACGACCAGGAGTCGTCGGTGAGTTCGGCCCACTCGTCGTAGTCGGCGGCGAATCCGCGCACCCACATCATCGCGTTCATCGACGACGAGCCGCCGAGCATCTTGCCGCGCGGCCAGTAGATACTCCGCCCGCCGAGCCCGGGTTGCGGCTCGGTCAGGTAGTCCCAATCCAACTCGCTGCGAAACAGTTTCGAGAAGGCGGCGGGGATGTGCGCGAACTTGTCCTTGTCCTCACCACCGGCCTCGAGGACCACGACCTCGCTGCCGGAGTCGGCGCTGAGCCGGTCTGCCAGCACGGCACCTGCCGAACCCGACCCCACGATCACGTAGTCGGCCACAGACAGTTCCTGATTCATCGTTCATCTCCACTTCGACGGGGGTGAGGGGTCGAGGACACGCAGCCCTCATCCACGCAGCGCGGACGCGAAGATCGCCGGCAGCCGGGTCCATGAGGGTGCACCGGCAAATCCTGTCAGCAATCGGCCCGTCGTGGCGGCGGTTCGGTTGGTGACGAACCACGGGGGCTTGGGCGAGATGGACATCTCACCGTTCAGGATCGACCGCGGCGACGGGCGGAACGGGCCCCGGACGACGGTGCGCTCCGGCCGGTCGATGAGCAGGGCATTGTGCACCACGCCGATGCCGCTCTGGACGTCGTCGAGGGTGTGGCCGGGGAAGGCTCCCCAGGTCGCGGTGGCGGTGAGGTACCCGACGCCGGTCCACGCGTTCACGGCGATGGTTCCGTAGCGGAGGCTCTCGAGCAGTGAGTCGAACTCCGCACCCAGTTCGCGGATGGTCTGCGGGGCGGCGACGATGTTGACCCCGAGGGTGCCGATGAAGTCCTCGTTCACGAGGTCCGCGGCGTGTGCCGCGAACTCGGCGCCGCCGTGGGGAAGGTCGATCACGCCGAGCACCGGGGCGAAGTACTCGGTCTGCAGGATCGGGGCGTAGGCGCCGGGCTCGAGATCGGTGACCAGGACGCGTCCGCCGTTCGCACCCAGGCGTGCGGCGGTGGGGAACGACGCTTTGGCGCCGGCGACCCGGGAGTCGCTGCCGGGGTAGTACGCGGCGCGGTCCGGTGCCGTGTCGAGGGCCTCCTTCAGGGCTGCCACGAACTCGTCGCGCTGCTTCCACTCGGACGACACGACCACCGCCTGCGCCGCGACACAGTTGTAGCCGCCGTTGTGGAGTCGTTGCGTCGCAATGTGTTCGGCCTGGAACTTGATGTCGGCGCGGCTCCATTCACCGGGCAGCACGATGGTGGGGGACACACCGCCGAGTTCACTGGAGATCGCCTTGCCGAGGATCGGCTCGTTCGCAGCCTTGCGCCGCGCGCCCTCCTCGCCGGTGCCGAACACGATGGCGTCGTGGGTGAGCGCGCTGCCCGTCATGTGCACGTGGTCGACGAGGTCGTGGTGCACCAGATACGTCCCGACCTCCGCGCCGCCGGTCAGCAACCGGACCGCGCCGATCGAGATGAGCGGTTCCAGGACACGTGTCAGCACGGGCAGCAGGCGGTCGGTGATGGGGTTGAGCTTGAGTGCGACGACGCGGTTGTGCGCGATCAGTTCGTACAGGGTGTCGAGCGGGGCGATCGAGGTGATGTTGCCCGCGCCCAGGACCACGCCGATGCCCTGTGTCCGCGACGGGTCACGCTGGGCGAGGCCGGCGTCGCGCTGTGCCGTCGCACGATCGATTCCCGGCTGCAACCATACGTCCGCGCTGAATCCGCTGAGCAGCAGCTTGTCGAAGATGTTCAGGGGCAGAGCCTTGACCGTGGTGCGGCCGCCGGGGGCCGTGCCGAACGTGGCGCCGTCCAGCGGGCTGGATCCGGCTTCGAGTTTCGCCAGGCTCGCGGACAGTGCCGCGGTGCCGGTGGCCAGCGGATACGGTCCGGACATCCATTCCTCGCCGACCAGCGGCGACTTCGGGTCCAGCCCCTTGATCGCGACGGCGGCGTCCACCCAGTCGGCTGCGTGCTGCACGGTGAGGTCGTGCACCTTGTCGAGGAGTTTCCTGCGATCGGCGAGGGAGAGGTCGGCCCAGGTCTTCTCGCCCTCGGCGAGGTCGGCGAGGGCCGCGTCGACGTCCGGGTGTGGGGAGGTCGCGTCGGGGGTGTTGGAGGTGGCCTCGGGTTCTGAAGTGCTCACTGTGGACAGCTCCGCTCGGGTCGAGTACATGAAGGACCGCGCCGCAGAAACGAAAAGATACTGTGGCGTAGAACACTGATTCTCGTCCCAGTTCCGGGCACCGCGCCATAGGCAACGGCTGTCAATGTGAACATCCGGGCTATGCCGTCGCACAAAAAGGGTATGGCGCGGACCACGCCCGGTGGATAGTCTTGCCGGATGACTGTCAGCTCGGATGTCGCGCCGTCGCCCACCGATCTTCTCGGATCGATGCTGGAGTCCGTGGACCAGTTGTCCGAGCAACTCGTCTCGCGCATCCTGTCGGCCGAGCACGGTTACGTGGAGGCGACCCTCCTCACCCCCGAGCAGTTGTACGCGGCGTGCGTCGACAATCTGACGGCGATGCTGGGCAACCTGGCGGGTAGCGCTCCGGTACGGCTCGAGGCGGCGCGTGCGGCCGGACAGTTGAAGGCCGAACAGGGTGTGCCGCTCGCGGCATTGCTCCACGCGTTCCGGCTCGGCGGCCGCCTGATCTGGGACGAACTGATGGACCGCTCGGAGGGTCGCGCCACCAACGCCCTGCTCGACATGGCCGCCCAGGTGTGGGCGCTCGTGGACGTCTACTCGGACAGCGCCGCGGAGGCATACCGGGAGACTGCCGACCTGCGCGCCCGTGAGGACGCCGAGTCGCGGGGCCGGCTGATCAGAACCCTGTTCGGTGACCATGCCGCCAACCCGGCCGGCGCCGCCGACGCGCTCCGCACGTTCCGGATTCCGGAGAACAGCACCTTCCTCGTCGTGTCCGTGGAAGCGGCGGCGTCCCCGTCCGCCGCGGACGTCGTCCAGTCGGACCTTCGCGGTGTGGGTGTCGACTCGGTGTGGGACACGGAGGTCGACGGCCGGATCGGACTGCTGTGGGCCGCCACCGCCGAGGTGCTCGAATCCGCGCTGGACCTCCTCGGCCGCACCGGTCACGGACGGATCGGGGTCAGCTCGGTGTTCGGACGTCCCGGCGGGACGAGCCGGGCCGTGGAGCAGGCGCGGATCGCCCGTCGCTGCGCCGGACACGGCGGATGCACCGTCACCCGCTACGAGTCGGTGCCGGTGTCGCTGCTGCTGGTCAGCGTTCCCGACGCGGGCAAGCTCGCGTCGAACCAGATCCTCGGACCGGTGCTGGCCCTGCCCGCGGAGGAGCAGGAGAGCCTGCTCGCCACCCTCGACGCGTGGTTCTCGTGTCGCGGCTCGACCACCGCGGCGGCCACCCAACTGCACTACCACCGCAACACCGTCCTGTACCGGCTGCGCAGAATCCACACCCTCACGGGACGCGATTTCTCCGATCCCATCGACGCCGCCGAACTGTACGTCGGTCTGCGGGCCCACCAGCTGCTCGGTGCGTGACCCGAGCGGCACCCGCTCGGCTCGGTGAATCCGGCCCCGGCGCCCGCCCGAGGGCCGACAATATGTGTGGGTCGGCCGTCGTCCGCTCGGGTGTGCCGAGCAGTGGGGCAGTGCAATGGGGTTCGTCATCGGATTCGCACCCTGGATCGTCTACTGGATCCTGGTGGGCAACACCGGATTCGTCGCTGCCGTCGCGATCGCGTTCGGAATCGCGACGATTGGCCAGGTGCTGCAGCGGTTACGGGGCCAGCCGTGGCGGACCCTCGAGGTCGGCACCGTCGCCGTCTTCGCGCTGCTGCTGATCGCGGCACTCACCCTGGACGACGCAGTCCTCGAACGCTGGCTTCAGCCGCTCAGCAACTTCGGGTTGTTCGCGATCGCGGCGGTGGGCGCTCTGATCGGGCGGCCGTTCGTGCGCGAGTACGCGGCGGCAACCGTGGACGCCCGGACGGCGGCGAGCGGCGGCTTCCGATACATCACCACGGCCATGACGTGGATGTGGGTGGCCGCGTTCGGACTGATGACCGTGTTCTCGTTGATCCCGCCGATCGTCGACGGCGACGCCACCATGCGCGACGCCGCCGACACCCTGTCCGTCGTCTGCTACTGGGTGCTGCCGTTCACCCTCATGGGCGTCGCGGGCCTCGTGTCCGCGGCGTTCCCCGGATGGTTCGAGAAGCGGTCGCAGTTGCTGGAGACCCACACTTCGGCGGAGCCCGCGGTCACCGAGCAACCCGCGCCGGCCGCGGATCTGTCGGCGGGGTCCCTCGAACTCGACGTTCCGGCGTGGTCGCGTCATGACGAGGCGTTCTCGCTGATCGTCCGCGGCGCCCGGCCCGGATCGTCGGTGACCGTCCGCACCACCGGGACCGATCTGTTCGGTGGGCGGTGGCGGTCGGAGGCCACGTTCACCGTCCCGGTAGACGGAATCGTCGACGTCGCCGGACAGGTTCCGGACCACGGTGACTGGGACGTGGCGGATGCGGACGCGCCGCTGTGGGCCATGCGTTTCGTGTCCGAGGGCCGGGTTCCCGACCTCTTCGTGCCGCCGCCCGACGCCTGGCTGGTCACCGTCGAGGTGAGCACTCCGGACGGAACGTTGCGGCGGACGGTGACGCGTCACGTGAGCGCCCCCGGAGTGTCCGTCCGTTCCCTCGATGTCGGCAACCGACCGGCCCTGCTCGCACTGCCGGCCGGCGACGGTCCGAGCGGCGGTTGGCCGGGCGTCGCCTGCTTCGGCGGCTCGGAGGGCGGCGTCGACTCCCAACGTTCCACCGTCGGAATGCTGGCCGCCAACGGGTATGCCGCACTGGCCTATTCGTGGGTGGACGAATCGAACACCGACGCGACGCTGGTGAACGTTCCGCTCGAGCGGTTCACCGCCGCGGTCGAGGCTCTCGGTGCGCAGCCGTCGGTGGACGCGAACCGCCTGACCGCGATGGCCATTTCGCGCGGTGCGGAGGGTCTGTTGGCGTCTGCGTGCGTCGGCGACCTCCCCGTCGCCGGGCTGATCCTGATCAGCCCGAGTTCGGTGTCGTGGCAGGCGATCGGCCCCGACGGCGAGATCGCCGGCACCCCGTCGTGGACGTGGCACGGCCGGCCCGTGCCGTGGGCGCCGCTGCCGGGTGGGACGCTGATGCCCCAGCTGATCCGCAACGCGTGGCGGGCGCACCACGACGTCACCGCGCACCGCCCGAGCCTGCTGCGCCTGGGTGCTGCCTACCGGGCCGGGCTCGTGGCCGCACCGGCCGAGGCGACGCTGCGGTCGGAACACGCGACCACACCGGTGCTGTGTCTGACCGGTGCGGACGACCAGCTGTGGCCGTCGGACGAGATGGCCACGGCACTTCTCGGGCGTCGATCCGGCACCCGCGACGAACACCGGACGTTCGACGGCGCCGGCCACCTCCTCCGCCTCGGAATGTTCCCCGCCGACGCGCAATGGACCGGCGGCATCGCGTTCGGCGGCGGGGGCGCAGGTCAGGGCCGGGCGCAACGCGAATCGGTGCACAGCGTGCTCGGCTTCCTCGCGCGGACCACCGCAGTGGCGAGGGCCTGATGAGCGGCGCGGAGGATGGTTTCGGCCACACGGACCGCATCGTCGGCTCGATCGTCGACATGGCCGGGGTCTCCCGGGCGAAGGTGCTGCCGATCTCGAGACTGTCCACCTTCGTCGACTCCGGAGCAGGCGCATCGCCGAGCTGGACTGTGTTCTGCGTCGACGACCACCTCGCATTCACATTGTCCTTCTCCGTGGTGGGCGACCTCCGGCTGCGTGTCGACGGCGACGACGTGCGAGACCTGGGCAACGGCACGTACTGGGCGCCGGCGTGCCTGACCGAGCAGGACGGGACGCCGTCGCTCGCCTGCACCCGGGGCGCGCTGCGGCGGGTGACGGCGCGGCTGGCGGAGTCCGGGCTGACCGCACGAATCGGCCACGAGATCGAGTTCGCCCTGTTCGACGCGGCGACCACCGAAGAATGGTCCGCCTACGGCCTCAATGCCGTTCTCACGCAAGAAGAATTCTTCGAGCACCTGCTCGCGGCGGCGTCGACGGCCGCCCTGCCGATCGAACAGGTCCACGCCGAGGCCGGGCTCGGCCAATTCGAGGTGTCGCTCGCCCCCGCGGATCCCGTCGAGGCGGCCGACAATGCGGTGCTGGCCCGCGCCCTGATCAGCCGGATCGCGCGTGCCCAGGGACTCCGCGCGTCGTTCTCACCCATGCCCGTCGCGGGTGGGGCGGGAAACGGTGCCCACCAGCACGTGTCGTTCACCGAGGGTGACGTGCCGCTCCTGTCGGGAGGCCCGGGCCCGCACGGGCTGACTCCTGCCGGTGGCGCCGCGGTCGCCGGGATTCTGCGGGCGCTACCCGAGTTCACGGCCGTTCTCGCCGGGTCGGCGCTGTCGCACCTGCGGTTACGCCCGGGCATGTGGTCGGGGGTGTTCCGCTGCTGGGGCCTGGAGAACCGCGAGGCAGCCGTCCGCCTCTGCGCGGACACCGCCGGGAACCCGCACGGCGCGAACCTCGAGATCAAACCCATCGACCCGTCCGCGAACCCGTATCTGAGCAGCGCCGTCATTCTCGGCGCCGCCCACGACGGCATCGCCGGTGCGCTTCCCCTCCCGGACGAGGTGTCGGTCGACCCCGCGGAACTGACCGGCGCCCACGCCGTGGATCTCCTCCCGACCCTGCCGTCCGACGTGCTCGGAGAGTTCGAGTCGTCGGCCCTCGCGCGCAATCTGTTCGGACCGCTGATCATGGAAGCGCTCGCGGCGGTCAAGGGTTACGAGCACGCCGAATACCGGGAGAAACCGGTCGACGAGGTCGCGCAACGCTTCCGGTTCGCGTGGACGTCCTGATTCAGTTGCGGATCATCGCCAGCGCTGTGCGCAGTCCGCGCCGCTTTCCGGTCGCGGGGTCGACCCCGAACACTTCCTTCATCCCGCCCCGGATGCGGAAACGCAGTTCCGAAGCCGTCTCCGGTGCGTCGTCCGCGGACGCCGACAGGAAGCGGTTGGGCAGGGCGAGCTTGAAGATGGTGCGGAGGGTGAGTCCGTACTGGTGGGGCAGCGAACCCGTCGTGTACGGGAGGTCGTACTTGTCGCACAGTTCCCGCATCTTCACGCCGATCTCGGCGTAGCGGTTACTGGGCAGGTCGGGAAACGCGTGGTGCTCGATCTGGTAGCAGAGGTTGCCGCTCATGAACGCCAGCACCGGGCCGGCGTTGAAGTTGGCGGAGCCCAGCATCTGGCGCAGATACCACTCGGCCTTGGTCTCCTTCTCGAACTCCTCCTTGGTGAACTTCTCCGCGCCGTCCGGGAAGTGGCCGCAGAAGATGACACCGTAGGCCCACAGGTTGCGGATCACGTTGGCGGTGATGTTCGCCGTCAGCGTGCTCTTCCACGCCGGGCCGGTCAGCGCCGGGAACACCACGTAGTCCTTGCCGACCTGCCGCGCGATCTTACGTCCCACCTCTTTGGCGTTGCGGAGGGTTTCGGCGCGGTCGTAGTCGCCGCGCCGGATGCTTTCCACGTCCAGGTGGTGAAGCGCGACACCCCACTCGAACAGCAACGCCAGCAGCACGTTGTAGAACGGCTGCGCCAGGTACACCGGCGACCACCTCTGGTCGCGGGTCATGCGCAGGATCCCGTAACCGACGTCGCTGTCGAGACCGACGATGTTGGTGAACTTGTGATGGACGTAGTTGTGCGAGTGCTTCCACCCCGACGACGGGCACGTGTTGTCCCACTCCCAGTTCGACGAGTGGATCTCGGGATCGTTCATCCAATCCCATTGGCCGTGAATGACATTGTGGCCGAGTTCCATGTTCTCGATGATCTTCGCCGCACCCATCAAGGCGGTACCCAGGATCCACGCCGGTCTCTTCCGGCTGCCGAACAGGACGACTCTGCCCGCGATCGCCAGCGACCGCTGCAGTTTGATCGTCCGGTCGATGTACCGCGCGTCGCGGGCGCCGCGGGACTCCTCGATGTCTGCCCGGATCGCATCGAGTTCCGCGCCCAGCGCCTCCACATCCGCATCGGTGAGGTGGCTGTACTCCTTGATATCGGTGATGGCCATCTGGTCTCGATACCCGGTTCACCCGATTCTCAATCTGCGAATCCGCCCAACCGTTGCGCAACCGTGTTGTGGTCACACGTCCGTATGAGGGCGTCCGCTATTCTCTCCACGGTCGCCGAGCGTGTCGGTGACCCGGGTCCGGGGGTGGATCTCGATGCGGATATCAGGGGGAGATGTCGATGTCAGAGGGCAATATGACGTGGCCGGAAAGTGTCATCGCGTCGCTGGACGGGACCGGTACGACGCAGCCTCCGCTGGCCGCCGTCCCCGGGCTGCCTCCGGTGCTCGGTGGACCGGACGTCGAGGTCGTCAAGGTCGACCCCCACATGCTGCGTGCGATGTCTACCGCACTCGGCGTCATCGCCCGTGAGGTCGAGGCGTTGGGTGGCCGGCGCAGCTTGGAGCACGCGGTGCGGGCCGTCGAGGGATCCGACACCGCGGCGGCGTGCCAGGACGCCGGCGACATCCTCGCGTCCGCGCTGGGAGTCGCGGCCGGTCGCATCGACGAGATGGCGTTCATCGCGGGTGACGGGGCCGAGAACTACGAGGCCACCGACACGTCGTTCGCGTCGCAGCTGTCGGCGATGGGGGAGATGTGATTCCGCGTCGGTCGCAACTGCACGTCTGGAACCCGCGGGATCTGACACTGGCGGGCGAGGAGATCGGACGGACCGCCGAGGACACACGGGGCCGGGCGGACGACGTCCAGCGTGCTGTCGCGGATCTGGGCCGGCACGACGACTGGCGCGGTCCGGCGCAGGCGGCCGCCGAGCAGCGGGCGAAAAGTGAGCGCACGGAAATCCGTCGGCTCGCAGACGATCTGGAGGATCTGTCGCACGCGCTCGTCGGTGGGGCCGATCGCCTCGGTCATGCGCGGGACTACGTCGCCACCGTGATCGACAAGGCGGCAACCGACGGATTCACCGTCTCCGACGACTGGCAGATCGTCAGCCCGCCGAGCACGATGAGTGAGGCCGAAGCCGCCGAGCATGCCGAGCTGATGGAGTACTGGCGCAGCCAACTCGGTGGAGCGCTGACGGAACTCGACACTGCCGACCGGGACATGGCGACGGCGATCCGGGACGCGCTGCGCGCGGTGGCGGCGAGTGCCCCGGCGACCACGGGTCTGTCGGGGCACGAGGGCACGGCGCTGGGTGAGCAGGTCGCGCGAGGCGGTTCCGATATTCCGCAGGACGTGCGTGACCGTGTTGCCCGGGAGATCGCGGCGGCGGGACTTACTCCCGCACAAGTGCAGACGCTGGCCGACGGCGGCAAGGTCACCGATCTTCCACAGGGAACGATCGACTTCCTGCAGCAGTTCTATACCGCGGCCGGCAAGGACGGCTTCCTCGCCCTGTCCGAGCAGTACAGCGAGAACGGCCGCACCGAGGCCGCGAGCGCGCTGTCCAACGGCCTCGCCGTGGTGTCGAACTACAACGTCGGTAGTGCCAGCGGCGACGTCGGCGGTCAGAGCCACATTCCGGAAGGTCTTCGAGGACTGTTCGAGGGCCCGGTGACGTCGACCGGCAACCTGACGAAGGGTGCGCACGACGCGCCGCAACCGTCGGTGGTCGTCAACAACGGCGACGACCTGGCACGCTTCACCAAAGCCTTCGGTCTCGCGGACCCGGCCGTGCAGCAGGGCAGTGAGCTGAGCGAGAGCCTCCTCTCCCGTGCCGGGGAGATCGCCTCGGCCACCAACGACAAGAGTCTTCTGATCGGGGACTCCTTCGACCACAACGCTCTGGGCCGCGACAGCGTCGACACCCTCTTGCAGGACATGGTCGGCGTCGGTGGCCGCGACCATGCCGCCGTCCACAACATCCTGTCCGGCGAAGGCATGCCGGCCGGCTACAACCGCGACGACGTCATCATGCCCCTGCTCCAACGCGATTGGTCCGACGGCGGCGAACAGAACGTCGCCGCGATGTTCGACTGGATCGCCGACGACGCCCGGCCCTCCGATCCGTCCCACCCCGGCGACATATTCCGGTCGACACAAGCCGGGGAATCGGCATTCGGCCTCGCACAAATCCTCGCCGCGAAAGACGCCGAACTGCTCGACATCCCGGGAATTTCGGGGCAGGCAATCGGTGAGGTGAACCCCGAAATCACGCAGGCGTTGGGGACAACGCTTGCTCCCTACATCGGCAACATGGTGGGGGTGCCCGGCGACCTCGCCGGCACTTCGGGTTTCACCAGCTCGACAGGCGGCGAATTCGGTCTCGAGAACGCGCCCCGCCTCTTCTCGGTGATCGACTCCAATGCCGATGCGGCGAGCTACTTCAACGCGCAGGCGTTCGGAATGTCGGCTCAGCTCGAGCAGGCGTGGGCGTTGGAAGGTCTCACTCCACAGATGCCGCACTACGAGTACGGTTCGTGGGCGGGAAGTATCCAGGGTGTGGTCGACAAGGGGCTCGACCTCGAATTCGCGGATCGTGTCGGCGACGAATCATCTAACAATTCAGCAGGTTTCGAGAGCAAGGGTGTCGCGTACGACACGATCAGAACTGTGGTCAGCAAGGGCGTCGAGTTCATCCCCGGCGCTGGGCCAATCATCTCTAGCGGAATCGATCTCGCGGATCCGGCATTCAAGAGCGCGGTCATGGGCGCGGTACCCGACGGCACCGTTCAGCCGAATACTCAGTTCGCGGAGGATTCCCTTCTTGCAAAGCAGTACTACCAGATTGCTCTCGGTCTTCAGGCGGCGAATGGTGGCTCGCTCGACCCGTATATCGGTCTCGAGGATTTTCGAGATGGTGTGAATGGCCCCCTGCTGCCGTATGACGAGATCGTCTCTGATCGTCCCAGTTTTACAACGCCGCTGCTTTCATCGAGCTTGGCCGGATACATCACCGAAGCAGGCTTTATCGGAGTTGGTGAGTTTGTCGATGCCATGAACGCTGGTCGTGAGCAGGTGCAGAACATGGAGTTCGGGCAATGAGGGCTCTGATGTCGACCGTCCTTGCTGCAGTTGTCGTGTCGGTAAGTGCCTGCGGCACCCATGAAGCGAAAACGCTGATCGATACTCCGGAAAGCGCTGTCGCCGGCTATAGCGTCCCCGAGAACGTCGACTACAACATTCGGTGGTCGGCGGAATCAGGTATCGATCTGCTCAGCAGGCCGGCGGTAGCGGTCCGGGCGTACATGGAGTCGTACTACCTCGCGATTCATGGTCACGCGTTGTCGGCGGGCTATCCAGGTTTCGCTGATGCGACGTCACAGCAGCGCGACCGGGTCGACTTCGACCATTCGAACGATCCGGAACTGGAACAACTCGTCGGAACCCAGTTCGAGCATCTCCTGGTGATGAACCCGACAGAGGACGGGTGGGTCGCCACGGTGTGTTCGGGTAACTACACCGTAATGGCGGAGAAGGACGGTCGATTCTTCAATTTGACAGGTCCGTCTCCTCAGGCGGAAACGGTAAGAATGGTGGCGCCCGAGCAAGCGCAGTCTGCCGCTTCTGAACGGATTGTTGCGGAGGGTGCAGAGCGTGCGCCATCAGCGGATGTATTCGCTGGATGGACGATCAGTGAGCATGAGCCGGCTGCGCGCGATCAGAACGCATATGCGGAGTGTGACTCGCGCATGCCCGATGCCAGGGATGTGCGACCGCAGAAGGCGAACCTCCCCCACGACACTCCCTACCCGACGCTTGCTCCGTATCCGGGCTGGCCGCGTTACGACGAGAACTGACGGCCACCGCCACCGCCACCGTCGGCGGAAGGGCACTGTCACCGCCGCCGTCGTCCGGTCATATCCTCGACGTCAGCCTCCGTGTTCGGTGGAGGCGTGGGCGAATGATCGGACGGTTGGTAGTGGATAGCAAATGTGACGTCGTTTATGCGGACGACCTCCGGGTGGGCGAGAAGTTCGAGCTGGGCTCGTACACGGTGACGGAGGAAGAACTGGTCGAGTTCGCGGGGCAGTGGGATCCGCAGTCGTTTCACATCGACCGTGAATCTGCAGATGGCGGCTATTTCGGTGGGCTCATCGCGAGTGGTGTGCACACGATCGCAGTGTGTCAGCGACTGTCCGCGACCACTCTTTATGCAGGCTGGAGCGTCATTGCCGGGGTGCGGATGCGCGACGTCAACTTCCTCCGGCCGGTGAAGCCGGGTGATGTGCTCACCGGAAAGCTGGTCGTGGAGGAGGTGACGCCTGACGATCGCGGACGGGCCTTGGTGACGGTCGCGGCGGAGATTCTCAACGGGTCGGGCAAGCAGGTCCTGACCTCGGTGACCGAGATGTACATGCGCTGCAGCCCGGAAACCGACTGATCGTCGAATTTCTTGGACGAAACACTCTCCTCGAGGATTGTTTTCCGGGTTTCTGGGTACCGCCCCGAGAGGCCAGGTAATCAACGGGAGGCAGTCATGAGAATGGGCAGGAGAGTGGCCGCGGTGGCAGTATTCGCGGCTTCGATCGGATTGGGAGCATCCGGTGTCGCCTGGGGCGGCAGTCTCGACTCGGCGGTGCCGGTGCGTCGACCGGACGTCATTCAACCGATGCCACCCGGCTTCCCTCAGAACGGTCCGATCGGATGCGACGACTGGGCGGAACCCTACGAGAACAATGTGCCGCAATGGGGCACCGATCCGTACAACCAATTCGACAACTGGTGCGACGGCCCCGAGGACGGACTTTCCGCGCAGCAGCCGCCGGTCAATGACCAGCAGGGCCGGACGGTCAATCCCTGATTCGACGGTGAATGTTCGCACGAGGCATTTGGCTGTCGTGTAGGCCGGTCGTGAACTGAAACCGACCGTCCGTCAAATTTCATTCACGAAATTCGCTCTTCGAGGATTGTTTACGGTGTCTTTGGGTACAGCCCTTAGGCAGCGTTATTCACCTATGGGAGGCAACGATGAAGGTCGGCTCGAGATTGGCTGCGGTCGCTGTGTTCGCGGCCTCGATCGGTTTGGGAACATCCGGTGTCGCCTGGGGTGACGCGCTCGACTCGGCGGTCGTACCGGTGCGCGCACCGGACACGGTTGCACCACTGCCTCCTGGTGTTCCGCCGACCGGCCCGGCCGGCTGCGACGACTGGGCGGAACCGTACGAGAACAATGTCCCCGCATGGGGCACGGACCCGTACAACCAGTACGACAATTGGTGCGACGGACCCGAGGACGGTCTGCCGCAACCGGCCACCTACAGCGGTGACGAGGGCGGAGGCGACTCGCCGAACGAGCCGTAAACCGACCGATCCGAATCAGCGCGCCCCGGGAGTCTCCGTTCCGGGGCGCGCTGATTCAGTTGCCGGAGGGCGGTTCGTGCAGTCCGAAGGAGGAACCCTGGTCGTCGTGGCACAGTTTGAACCGCCCGAATTTCGCCACCGACTCGGGGTCTTCGCCCAGGTCCACGGCATCGACGGTGCCGCCCAGCGCCAGCACCTGCTCGACCGCGGCGTCGAGGTCCGGCACCCGGAAGAAGACATACGGGCCGGCGCCCTCGTCGCCGCCGTGGATCCCGCCTGGGACGTTCGGTGTGTTGATGGAGTAACCCGACCCGCCGGGCCCGGACTCGAATTCCCAGCCGAACAACGCCGAGTAGAACTTTCGGCCCTGCTCGGTGTTGGCCACACCCAATTCGAAGAAGGACAGTTCGCCCGACATGAGCACTCCTCCGTCGACAGTGTCCCCGTGACGCTACGCCGAGATGAAGTCACGCATAAGACTCGCGCGTAGACCGACCGCGCCGCAGGAGTATTGATCGCCACCGCTGCGGGTGGCGCCCTCGGGTTCGAATACGGCGTCACTGTACGGCCGTCGGTAACGATCTGCAGCCTGCGGCCAAAGTTACGCAGGGTGCGCCTGCTGTGATGGATACTGCACCGGTGATGCTGCCCAAACGAACCTGCTTTTCCGCCATATCGATGGTGATGCTCGCTGTCGCGGGCTTGCTGGTCGCGGCCCCGGGGAGCAGCGGCGCCGCACCGCTCGGCTGGCGAACCACGATGGTGGCGTTCAGCAACGTCAGCGACCGCGACCTGGATGTATACGAGTCGGAGGACGGCACGGGGTTCCAGCCCCTCCGACTGTCTGCGTATCGTCCTCCGTCAGGGGTGGTGCGTGACCCGAGCATCTTCCGGCACACGGACGGGTTCTACTACCTCACCTACACGACGATCGACGGGGCGAACATCGGCTTCGCACGCAGCAGTGACCGCATGGACTGGAAGTTCCTTGGGGCCTGGCCGGTCCCGTTCTGCTGCGCCTTCCTGCCGGGCACGGGAGACGGAACGGGCTCAGCGAGCCCGCCGGGTTCCTCGGGGTCGGCCGGGTTCAGCGACGGACCGTCGCTGTCGCCGTTCACCACCAAGGCCTGGGCACCCGAATGGTTCGTGGACGGCGACCGGGTCAACGTCATCCTGTCGCTGTCGACCGGTGGAGGATTCGTGCCGTATCTGATGACGGCGCTGGAACCATCGCTCAGGTTGTGGAGCCCGCCTGTTCCGCTCGCCGGGATCGGCGCGGACCATATCGACACCACCGTGGTCAAGGTGGGATCGACCTATCATGCGTTTACGAAGAACGAGACGAAGAAGGTCGTCGAGCATGCGGTCGCGTCGTCGGTGACGGGACCCTATTCATTCGTCCCGCCTGGAAATTGGGGCTCGCTGGTGGAGGGCCCAGCCCTGGTTCAGTTGCCGAGCGGCGCCTGGCGGATATATCTCGACGCCTATACCGAAGGGAAGTATCTCTATTCCGACAGCACGGATGGGCTGCGCACCTGGTCGCCCGTGCAAGAGCTCCCAGGCCTTTCCGGGACGGTGCGCCATTTCGGCGTGATGAGAGAGCCGGCATAAAGACGACTCCCGCGACGCCGCCGCCGTCGATGGCGGCAACCTCGAAGCGCAACGACACCGATACGCTGTGCGGAAGGGTTCACCGGCCGACCGGTGTTGAGCGTGAACGTAACTCGTAGGTGAGTGGCGCAGCGTGCCGGGGTGCACATCGCCACTCGCGTGCGGGGTGAGCTACGTCAGGCCGCCAGCTCGTCGGCGATCTCGATGTCGATTTCCTGTTCGGTCATTCCGCCGAAGAGATGGTTGGTGAACATGTCAGCTCAGTTCTCGAAACGTGTGGTGGATCCCGGCACGATCGGACCTTCTTGACCGACCTACTGGATGTATCGCCCTCGGCGGCGCTTCCGTTTCAGGTCCCCGCAGGTGAGTGGCAAAGTTTGTTCGGGCGCGCATTCCCGCGCACGTAGCGCTTAGGCTCGACTCGACCGTTCGTGTCCCGGAAACAGGAGATGAGTCGAGATGCCCGCAACCTTCGTTCTGCTGCCCGGCGCCGGCACGGACTCGTGGTACTGGCACCGCGTCGCACCGATCCTGGAGGGAAGCGGGCACTCGGTGATCGCCGTCGACCTTCCGTACGGCGACGACGACGCGGGCCAGTACGAGTTCGCCGACGTCGTCGTCGATGCGGTCGAGGACGTCGAGGGGGCGATCGTGCTGGTCGCGCAGTCGATGTCCGCGTTCACCGCCGCGATCGTCTGTCAGCGCGGCGAGGTCGACGTCGACCTGCTGGTTCTCCTGGCACCGATGCTGCCCGCGCCGGGGGAGGCACCCGGGCAGTGGTGGGAGACCACCGGTCAGCCGGAGGCGAAACGGGCGTTCGACGTGCTGGAGGGCCGCGACCCGGACGCGCCCGACGACCTGCGGGTGCTGTTCTTCCACGACGTGCCCGACGACGTCACCGAGGAGGCGTTCGGCCAGGAGGCGCCCGTCATGTCGAACACCCCGTTCGAGACGGTGTGGCAGGCGGACGCGTGGCCGCACGTGAAGACGCGGGTCGTCGCCGGGAGGCGCGATCGGCTCTTCCCGCTCGACTTCATGCAGCGGATCGTCCGGGAGCGACTGGGCATCGCACCGGAGGTCATCGACACGGGCCATCTGGCGGCACTCGCGCGCCCCGGCGATCTTGCTGCCATGCTGGAGCGCTACGCGTCCGAACTCTAGGGCATGTACATCCGACGAGAAGGAGAGCAATCGATGGCGTTGTCCGTATCGGGCGAGTTCGAGATCGAGGCGCCCCAGGAGCAGGTGATGGCTGCGCTGGCGGACGTCGAACGCATCCCCGAGTGGTCGGTGGTGCACAAGAAGGTGGTCGTCGAGTCCCGATTCGACGACGGACGCCCCCGCACCGTGCGGATGACGCTCGCCGTCCTCGGCGTCGCGGACACGCAGCTGGCCGAGCACAAGTGGCTCGGGGACGAGCAGATGTCGTGGACGCTCCTCGAGAGCGAGAAGCAGAAGTGCCAGGAGGGGGAGTACCGGCTGACCCCCACCCCGCGCGGGACGTCGGTCCACCTCACGATGTCGGTCGAGCCGAAGGTGTGGGTGCCGAAGTCCGTGCTGCGTCAGGGGCAGAAGCAGGCCGTGCGATTGATCCGCAAGGGATTCACCAAGTTCGTTCTCGAGAACTACGTCTGACGAGGACCAGATGACGGTCGAGCAGAGCAGCCCCACCACACTTCGGCGACTGTCGGCGCGGTTGGCCCTGATCCGCGACGACACCGACGACGACAAGCTGTCGGCCGGTTTCCTCCTCGTCGCCACGATCCTGGCGTTGGTGTGGGCCAACATCGGTGATTCGTACGAGTCGTTCTGGCACACGCCGGTGACCATCCAGATCAGCGACTACGGCATCAGCCTCGACCTGAAGCACTGGGTCAACGACGGGTTGATGACGCTGTTCTTCTTCGTCGTGGGGCTAGAGGTGAAACGTGAGCTGACGATCGGCGAACTCACCGATCGCGCCCGTGCCGCCGTCCCACTTCTCGCCGCGATCGCGGGTCTGGCGCTGCCCGCCGTCCTGTTCCTGATCCTCAACCCCAGCGGCGCCGAGGCCAGTGCGTGGGGCGTCGTCGTCTCCACCGACACGGCGTTCGTGCTGGGCGCACTGGCACTCGTCGGCCCCCGATGCCCCGCCCGGTTGCGCGTGTTCCTCCTGACCCTGGCCGTCGCCGACGACATCGGTGCCCTGGCCATCATCGCCTTCTTCTACACCGACAACCTCCGGCTCGGACCGCTGCTCCTCGGGTGCGTCGGGTTGCTGCTGATCATCCAGTTGCGCAAGCTCGAGGTGTGGCGTGGTGTCGCCTACTTCATCGTCGCGGCGGGCACGTGGGTCGCGTTCTACGAGTCCGGCGTCCACCCCACCCTCGTCGGCGTGTTGATCGCGCTGATCCTGCCCGTGTATCCGCCGCGGCGCAGCGAGGTGGAACGGGCAGGTGAACTCACGCGCGCGTTCCGGCAGTCACCCAACTCCGACTACGCCCGCGCCGCCCAACTCGGTGTGCTGCGCGCGGTGTCCGTCAACGAGCGGCTTCTGCGCTTCTACCAGCCCTACACGGCGTTCCTCGTCGTCCCGATCTTCGCGCTCGCCAATGCCGGCGTGGTCATCACCGGGCAGACCCTCGCGGACGCGGCCCGATCGCCGCTGGCGTGGGGCATCGTGCTCGGCCTGGTGGTCGGCAAGCTCGTCGGCATCACGGCCGCCACGGCTCTGTTCTCGAAGCTGCGGCCCGGCAGCCTGCCGCCCGGGCTGACGCTGTCCCAGATCGCCGGTGGCAGCGCGCTGGCCGGCATCGGCTTCACGATCTCGTTGTTCATCGTGGACCTGGCCATCGACTCACCCGAACTCGCCAACGACGCTCGGGTGGGTGTCCTGACGGCGGCGGTCATCGCCACCGTCCTCGGCTGGGCGCTGTTCCGGCTGTCGGACTGGGTGCACCCGCCGACGGAGGCCGTCGGGCGCACCCTGCTCCGGCCCGTCTCTCCCAGCCGCGATCATCTGCGCGGGCCGGTGGATGCCCCGCTCACCCTCGTCGAGTACGGCGACTTCGAGTGCCCGTTCTGCAGCAAGGCCACCGGCAGCATCCGGGACGTCCGGGCGCATTTCGGGGACGACCTCCGCTACGTCTTCCGGCATCTGCCCCTCGACGCCGTGCACCCGCACGCGCGTTTCGCCGCACAGGCGAGCGAAGCGGCGGCCGCGCAGGGACGGTTCTGGGAGATGCACGACCACCTGTTCGCCAACAGCGACGCCCTCGCCGAGGACGAGATCTTCGGTTACGCCGCCGAGCTGGGGCTCGACATGGACCGGTTCGAGGAAGACATCCGCAGGGGCACCTACGTTCACCGCATCGACGACGACGAACTCGACGCCGAGTCGAGCGATTTCCGGGTGACCCCCACGTTCTACCTCGGCGCGACGGGCACCGACCTCGCCCGGCACAGCGGCCCCTACGACGCCGCCACCCTCATCCGGCAGCTCGAAGAGGCTCGCGGCGCCGACGGCGCACCCTGATCAACCCTGCGAACGCCGCACCGCCTGGATCGCGGCCGGCGTGACCGGGTCGACGTCGTCGGCGAAGTCGTCGTGCTTCTTCAGGTAGCCGGCGACGAACGGGCAGATCGGCACGATCCGCTTGCCGTCCCCGACGGTCTCGGTGAGCGCGCTGCGGATCAGGGTGCTGGCGAGGCCACGCCCGGCGAACTGGTCACCGATCTCGGTGTGGAAGAAGATCCGTTGATTTTCGTCGTCGAGGTACTCGGTGAACCCGGCCAGTTCACCATCGACGCGGACCTCGAATCGGTGTAGTTCGGGGGCGTTCCGGACGTCGGGTGCGGGGCCGTCGTGCGTGTCGTCTGTCATGAACCCACTATGCCGCCCGGCGGGGTTCCGACTGCGCGGCGGGTGTTCCCGGACGTCGCGGAGGTGGATGATCGAAGGAGTTCAGCGATCCGAGAGGGGACGCGACCGCCATGACCGATTACGGCAGGGCCTTGCAGTTCGGGGCGTTCGTGACCCCGTCGGTGGAGTTGCTGGCCAACACGTTCGAACTCGCCGCCCTCGCCGACGAGACCGGACTCGACCTGATAGGCGTGCAAGATCACCCGTACCAGGCGAAATTCCTCGACTGCTGGTCGCTGATGGGCATGCTGCTGGCCCGGACCGAGCGGGTGCGCGTGTTTCCCGATGTCGCATGCCTGCCGCTTCGCCCGCCGGCGACGATGGCGAAAGCCGCGGCCAGCCTCGACCTGATGTCGGGAGGCCGATTCGAACTGGCGTTGGGTGCCGGCGCGTTCTGGGAGGCGATCGGGGCGATGGGCGGTGACGTGCGCACGCCCGGGCAGGCCGCGACGGCGTTGGAGGAGGCGGTCGAGGTGATCCGCCTGATGTGGTCCGGTGAGCGTGCCGTGTATTCCGAGGGTGAGCACTATCGCCTCGCGGGCGTGCATCCCGGACCGGTCCCGGCGCACAGGATCGGGATCTGGCTGGGCGTCGGCGGCCCCCGGCTGCTGCGTGCGCTGGGACGCTCGGCGGACGGGTGGGTCCCGTCGAGTTCGTACTTTCCGCCCGAGGTTCTGCCCGGCCTGCACGCGCGGATCGACGCGGGTGCGGCGGATGCGGGCCGGGACCCGAGTTCGATCAGTCGCGCCTACAACGTGTTCGGCCGGGTGAGCGACACACCGTCGGATAAGTTGTTCCACGGAACCGCCGAGCAGTGGGTGAGCCAACTGACGGAACTCGCGGTGGAGGCGGGCATGGACACGTTCGTCTTCGGCACCGACGGCGACGACCTCGCCCAGGTCCGTAGATTCGCGACCGACGTAGCGCCCGCAGTTCGGGCCGCCGTGGATGAGCACCGTGGCACGGGTGCGCAAGCATGAGCGAACCGCGGCTCCTCCTCATCGGCAGGCGCCAGTCCACGCTGGACGTGTTGAAGGAAGAACTGACCCGGTTCGGGCGGGACGTCGTGGCATCCAACGACCGCGAATTGATCCGGCAGGCACTCCTGGACGGAAACGTCGACCTCGTCGTGATCGGCGGCGGCCTCGACGATCCCGCCCGGGATGCCATGCGGGACTTCGTTCTCGGCGTCGAACCGGACGTCCCCGTGCACCTGCTGCCCCGCACGGCCGGAGCGAGCCCGGCGTCGGTCATCCCGTTCGCCAACGAACAGATCGTGCTGTTCAAGGTTCACGCAGCGGCTGGAAACGAAGACGCGCAGTCCGACTAGGTCAGTTGCCGTCCTTGTCCTTGTCCTTGGGCTTGTTGTTCCCGTTGCCGTTGTTGCCGTTGTTGTTTCCCGGTCCGGTCTTCGGTTCCGGAGCGCCGGTCGGTGGGGGAGGCGCAACCGGGTTGACCTCGACGGCACTGCTCGGGACCGAGACGGGTGCCGGGGCGGGGACGACGGCGGTGGTGCTCGGTCCCGGACCGACCGTGCCGTCCTGATTCTGAGACGCGATGGCCAGTGCCGCCACGACCACGGCCACCAGCACCGCGGCGATGGCGGCGACGATCAGGCCGGTCCGCCGTGGTCGCCGGGGCTCGGGCGGCAGCTGGGGGACGGAGGTGGTGGGTGTGAATGCTCTCGTCGGTGGCGGATGCGGGCCGGCCGCTCCGAGGACGGTGTCCCGCATGGTCTGGGCGTCGGCGTACCGCTGCTGCGGGTCGCGGGTCATCGCCCGTTCGATCGTGTGGACGAGGTTCGGATCGGCGTCCGGGCGGGCTTCGCGCAGCGGTCGGGCCGCTCCGTCGGTGATGGCCCGGGCGAGCGACAGGATGTTGTCGCCGGCGAACGGCCGGTGCCCGGCGAGGGCTTCGTAACCGACGACGCCGACGGCGTAGAGGTCGTCGGAGGTCGTGGCGGGTGTGCCCAGGAGGCGGTCCGGGCTGAGATAGGCCACGGTGCCCAGCACCTGTCCCGTCGCGGTGTGGTCGGACGCGGCGCTCTTCGCGATGCCGAAGTCGGCGACCTTCACCGTGCCCGCGGCGGTGAACAGCACGTTTCCCGGTTTGATGTCGCGGTGCAGGATCCCGGCTCCGTGGGCGGCGCCGAGGGCGGCGAGCACGTCGGCGAGGATCGACCGCACCCGCGCGTCCGGTAGGGGGCCGGCGGAGATCTCGTCGGCGAGGGTCCGCCCGGGCAGGCGCTCCATCACGATGTACGCCATTCCGGCGTCCTCGCCGCAGTCGTGCACCGCGACGACGTTGGGGTGATTCAAGGTGGCGGCCAACCGGGCCTCGGCCTCGAACCGCCGACGCGTGTCGGGGACGGAGGCGAGCTCCGGGCGCAGCACTTTGATCGCCACGGGTCGCTGCAGGCGCAGGTCCCATCCGTCGTGGACATCGGCCATTCCGCCGCGCCCCAGCACTCCCCGCAACTCGTACCGACCTGCGAGAACTGCGGACACCGACATGTGCTCACGCTATCGTCAGCACTTGTGCCGGACACCGCTGCCTCCTGTCTAACATGACGCCATGACCGCTTCAGGTAAACGCCGACACCTGTCCGTCGTTCCCGACGTGCCGGTGATCGTCCGGCCGTCCGAGCGGCCGGGTCGCCGAGACGTGGCGAGTTTCCACCTGCGGATCGAACTCGACGACGTGTCGCCGGCCATCTGGCGGCAGTTCGTCGTGCCCTCGAATCTGCGGCTGAACGAGTTGCATCCGATCGTGCAGACGGTCATGGGCTGGCAGGACAGCCACCTGCATTCGTGGGTCGGCGGTGAGCCGCCCGCCTCCGAGCGGTACGAGATGCGCGAGAGCATCGAAGAGGGCTTCGCCGACGAGGACGACGAGCTGTGCGAGGACGCGGTCCGGCTCGATCAGGTTCTGGCCGAACCCGGCGAGCTCCTGTCCTATCAATACGACTTCGGCGACGGCTGGGACCATACGATCGTCCTCGAACGGATCGAGGCCGACGGGCCCGCGCCGACGGTGACCTGCCTCGCCGGCGCCCGCGCCTGCCCGCCTGAGGATTGCGGCGGACCGGGCGGATACGCCGACCTGCTGACGGTCCTGGCCACGCCGTCGCACCCCGGCCACCACGACGCCGGGGCGTGGGTCGGGCCCGGCTTCGCGCCCGAATCGTTCGGCGTCGACGCCGTGAACCGTAACCTGCGGATCGAAGTCGTGATCCGTGACCACTGGCCGGTGACGGATTCGAAGTTCGCCGACCTGCTGCGACGAATACCCCATCAGGCTGCCCCGCATGTCTTTTCGCTTCTCGAGCATGCCCAGCTCACCACGCGGAAGGGTGATTTTCCTGCGGCCCAGGAAGCGGCGACGCTGCATCTGCGGTGGTTGCTGCAGCGCATCGGATCCGACGGCATCACGCTGACTCAGGCGGGCTACCTGCCCCCGGCCGTGGTGGCGGAGATGCGGCAGGCGTTACCGGGCTTCGACGACTGGCCCGCCACCAGCAACCGCGAGACGGACCAACGGCCGGTCCACCTGCTCCGCGAGTACGCCAAGACACTCGGACTGGTGCGCAAGTACAAGGGAAAACTCGTTCGAACCAATCTCGGAACGGCGATGGCGGACAACGCGACACAGATGTGGCGTCATCTGCTCGATCGCCTGCCGCTGGGCACCGAACAGATCGAGCGGGAGGCCGGATACCTCGTGCTTCTCACCCTCGCCGCAGGCACGTCGTCGGACGAACGACGGGACGCGATCGCCGAGGGACTCGCCGCCCTCGGCTGGCAGACCAGCGACGGGACGATCGTCGGCCGGGAAGAAGTCTTCTGGACCGCTCGCCCCACGATCTCGTTCCTCGAACTCATCGGCGCAATGGTCGAGGGCTACGTCCAACGCGACCAGCCCATGGACCCCGAATGGGGTCGGCTCCTCGCTCAGATGGTGCTGTCGATGTAGGCGGCAACGTCGTGACAGCACCGGGCTACGCCCGAACCTTTTTGGGCGCAGTTGCTTTCGACCCGCACCGCAATAGCGCGGTGCCGATGCCTCCAGGCGTCGCCGGACGATCACGCAAACGACACTCTTCGACGCAGAACGATTTCGGGCCACATGTGTCGGAATCTTCTGCTTTGATACGTCCATGCAATAGTCGGTCGCGAGCGAGGGAGGTTGACGACGATGGTCGATTCCACCGAGGTGCCCGAGGTTTCGTGGGCGGGAATGGTCGAGTGGTTGACGGGTTCGCTGGTCGACCAACCGGTCGCGCTCATCGTCGAGATCGGCCCGAACAGCTACGTCAGTGAAGACGACGACGAAGAAGTCGTCTGCGCGCAGATTCAGGTACTGGCCGACGGTGTGTTGATGCTTCGTCGATCACGCGTCGAACTCGGACATTTGCTGCTCGCCGACTATTCCGCCAAGCACTTGACCCTCGACAGGTGGCATTTCGACGGCCACTTCGAAGACTGCACGGACGGCTATCTCTTCAGCCGTGACGTGAACCTGATCGCGAACACCTGCGTGGCCTGGTTCCGGGACAATTGGGGAACGCGGTCCACCAGCGAACTCGGATGCTCGTATCGATTCCCCGACGAGTTGATACCGTCTGTCGACGCCGACGACGTGTTCTGACCTCCGCCGCGGCAGAAGTCGAGGATTCGAGGGTCGCGGTACGTCGATTCCGGCACACTGGTTCCATGAGCACTCCGCCGCGTCGTCGGTGGGTGTTGCATGTCGACGAGTCCAACGAGACGAGCCGCGGACCCCGCATGAGTCGGTTTTCCGCGAGGTGAGACCTGCAATTCGACCCCCAAGTTGGGTGGGGGACCGGCCTCAGCGGTGGTTACGTCGAAGTTCTTTGAGCCTCTTCCGAATCGGCGATGGATCCATTCCCTGAAGATTCAGGGGCGGATCGATACTCGTCAGCACGTCGTCCTCGAGCTTCCCCAGCGTGTCCGCGTCCACGTAAGGGACGGTCAACACTTTCAGGTGTTGCTTCATCCAGACTGTGAGCGCTTCTTCGTCAATGCTGGCGCTCCCAGCGGTGTTGGCGAGAATCGATCCGAGAGTCTTTCTAAAGGTGGAGAATTCGTGGCGTCCGCCGAGGTGCATGCCGGAGATGCGCGACCACAGAGTGTTGCTCGAACGCTTTCCGCTCGGCCAGCGGGTCGCTCCTGCCAGGCCTGCGTATATCAGTCCACGCGTGACCTGCGTGTCGAGTCCGATCGTCAGGTCCGAAGCACCGGAATCGTCAACCCACCAGCTGTAGAGGCCAGGGACCCTGAGACCTTCGCCGTTGTACCCGAGGAATTCTGTCGGTTCGACTGCCTGGGATTCGTCGAGCAGCATCGTCACAAATGATGATGTGGCCTCATGGGCGTTCTCGTTCTGAGAAACCAGAACCCCTTCAGAGTGAGGATCAAATGAGGCGTACCACTGGAGTCGCGCACCCATGGCAAGGCCCTCGAGTCGGTTGACAACTGTTGCCCCTTTGGCAGTGAGATGGTCTGCGATCACATTGATGTAGGGAGCTCCAGCATGAATCTCGACGACTTTGTCGCGTAGTGGCCCGGCGAGCAACTCGAGACGCTCTACCGCCCACGCACCCCAAGCTGCGCGATAGGTGGGCGGGGTGTCAGGAAGGTAACGCTCGTAGGGGGCGAGCCAGTCATCGGGCGCGACGAGCCCATGCTCGGCGGACAGAATGAACCACGGAATGCTGCGGACTTCGGCATAGGCCCGTTGCTTCTTGAACAGCGACGAGATATACAGGTCCTTGGCTGCTGCTGGGACGTCGAGTTTTGTCTTGACGCAGGTCACCAGCAGTAGATCTGGCTGCTCTGCGTTGTCGGAGTTGTTGGTAGCGGGTGCTGACGGCTCGGGGGACGCGACGGGACCGGCCTTGTGTGCCGTGGCATCTTCTGCAGGGGTGCGGATGAACGTGACTTCCGTGCCCAGCCGAACGTCGCCGACAGAGAATCCAGCCGACTGCCATTCACGAACGTGGGGGCGATCGCCCGACCACCATGTGCGGTGCTTCGATGCAGAAGGTGGCAGCTCACCGACTACGTCCTCGAGTTCGTCCCATCTCAAGCGAATCGAGGTGCTGATTCCACTTAGTTTCTCCGTCAAGGAGCTCCACTGCGCCACAGGAGCAGTATTTATCACGTCACCGACAATGGTCGCGCCGAGGTCTCGTTTCTCGACTGGATGCCGCCAATAATCTGCGTGCCGCTGAATTCGGCACATTGCCTCCAATCCAGATATCCGACAGGACCGAGCTCGCGGCCGATTGCCAGAGCCTGTCGGATGTGCATCCAGAACCGACAAGCCAAACCGTCATCAGGACACGGCAGACCTCGTGGATTCGAGGATTGCAGGTTCTCAAGTTCAGGCACACTGGTTCCATGACCACTCCGCCGCGTCGCCGGTGGGTGCTGCATGTCGATCTCGACCAGTTCATCGCCGCCGTCGAGGTGCTGCGGCACCCTGAGCTGCGGGGACGTTCCGTCGTCGTGGGCGGTCGCGGGGATCCCACCGAGCGCGCGGTGGTGTCGACGGCGTCGTATGAGGCGCGTGAGTTCGGTGTCGGCTCCGGAATGCCGATGCGGATCGCGGCACGGAAGATCCCGGACGCGGTATTCCTGCCCGTCGACGCCGAGGCCTACACCGAGGTGTCGGCGGTCGTGATGGATACGTTGCGCAAACTGGGCGTCGTCGTCGAGGTGATGGGCTGGGACGAGGCCTTTCTGGGTGTCGAGACCGACGACCCGGAGGCCTTCGCGCGAACCGTGCACGACGTCGTCCTCGACGCGACCGGGCTGCACTGCTCAGTCGGTATCGGCGACAACAAGTTACGGGCCAAGATCGCGACGGACTTCGGCAAACCGCAGGGCATCTACCGGCTGACGGAGGAGAACTGGTTCACTGTCATGGGGGAGCGCCCCACCGACGCGCTGTGGGGGATCGGTAAGAAGACAGCGAAGAAGCTTGCCGCGCTGGGTATCAGCACCGTGCAGGAACTAGCCGACGCCTCGGATCAGGAATTGGCCGCGACCCTCGGTCCGAACATGGGACCGTGGTACGCCAGGATCGGTCGCGGCATCGATCTCTCCCCGGTCTCGGCGGAGCCCTGGGTGGCCCGGTCGCACAGCCGGGAGACTACCTTTCAGCAGAACCTCGCCGGCCGGGAGGCCGTCACCGAGGAGATTAGACGTCTCGCCGCCCGGGTCAGGGAGGACATCCTCGCAGAGAACCGCCCGGCGGTGCGAGTGGCGTTGAAGGTGCGCTACGCCCCGTTCGACACCCACACGACGAGTAGGCCGCTTCCGGAACCGACATTCGATCCCGACGTGATCTCCGACGCGGCAGCAGCATTGGTCGACAGACTCGACCACGATCGGGAAGTGCGACTCCTTGGCGTGCGGCTGGAGATGACCGTTCACGCTGAGTGTTGATTCGTGCACTCGGCATGAGTGTCCGGGTTACCCCGGCCACGTTCACCACTCGGTGGTGTTCCCGCAGCGATACCGTCTGCCCGCCGGGCGGGTCTTATGGTTGGTTTCTGTCGGGCATCTTTTACGTCTCGTCCGCAACTCGCCGAAGACGCACCACCGTCAACAACCGCTGCGAGGGCAGCGAGGTTGAGAGCAGCATTGTGATCACGATCCGCGCGGTAACCGCACGCATCGCAGAGGAACACCCGAACATTCAAAGGCAGTTTGATTTTCACTACCTGGCAGCTCGAGCAGGTCTTACTCGACGGATACCACCGGTCTGCCACATGCAGACTGGTGCCGGTCCACTCGGTCTTGTAGGTCAGTTGTCGCCGGATCTCGGCGAGCCCCGCATCATGCAGAGCCCGGCTCAGCCCGCGTTTGTAGGCCCCGCCGGAGCGGGTCATTCCGGCAATGTTGAGGTCTTCGACGACGACGGTGTCGAAGTCCCGGACGAGTCGGGTGGTGAGTTTGTGCAGGTGATCGCGGCGCGCGTCGGCGATGCGGGTGTGTACTGCCCGGATCTGGTCCTGGACGCGCTGCCACCGGCGGGAAGGTAGTCGGCCGGTGCGACGATCCGGGCCGACACGGCGGGACGCGCGGCGCCCGAGGCGACGCAATCTCTTCGCGTGCTTGCGGGCGTGTTTCGGGTTCTCGATCATCTCGCCGGTCGAGAGGACCGCGAGGTGCTTGAGCCCCACATCCACTCCGACGACCGACCGAGGACAAGCGGTGACGGCGGGGAGTGCTCTGGCGGGGAGAGTGATTTCGACGGAGAAGGACACCTGCCACCGGCCGCGTCGATACGACAGGGTCGCCGACCGGATCCGAGCCGTCCCGGTGATCGTCTTGCGGGCCAGTTTGCGGGTGGATTCGCACGTCCGGATCGCCCCGATCCGGGGTAGCTGCACATGACGGCGGTCGCCGCCGTCGGTGACCAGCCCGAAACTGCCTGTCGTGAACCGGCAGGAGAGTACCGCCCGTTTGCTTTTGAAACGGGGGAATCCCATCGAGCCTTTACGTTTCCCTGACCGGGCGTCGGTCCAGTTCGACAGGGCGGCCGCGCAGTTCGCGATCCCGGAACTGTAGGCCTCTTTCGAGTTCTCCGGCCACCACACCTTCCCGGTGTCGGGGTTGACGGCGATGTCGTTCTTGACGGTGTTCCAGTGTTTGCGCAGGCTGTACGCAGACCACGACATTGACGGGGTGACCTCCGCGTCCGGAACATCGTAGGAGCGTTCAGCAGCGCGTTGGTCGAGGTTTGCCTTGACCTGCGAGAGTGCCCAGTTGTAGGCGAAACGCTGCGCCCCGCAATGCGACCGCATCGCCTCGACCTGTACCTGGGTTGGATCGAGAACGTACACGAACGCCCGAATCACCACCCGAGACGGCTCCGGCGCAGCGATGTCGGCAGTCCGATCCGCGAGTACCGCAGTGCCCGTCATGGGCAGTCCGTCGCGGCGGTCACGGCAGTGTCCGCACAGCGGGCACCGTGCTGCCCGTGCATACGGGCACACTGCGACGTCATCACCTCGGTCATCTCCCGCACCAGATCATCAACCACCCCGTTGTCGGCCAACACGAGCAGAGTACGACCTTGTACCGACAAGAACGCCTCGACGTACTCAAGCCCGAACCCTGAAACTGGCCAACCGATCCCGATGCCCCAACACGATCGTCGTCACGTCCGGATCGGCACACAGCTCATGTAGTTTCGTGCGCTTCCCGTCAGGCCGGAACCGAACTCCGTGACCGTCTTCGACACACTTAGACCACGTTGACCGCACCCGTTCACCACCCGACCCGCCTGCCGCAATTCGGTTTTCTGATCAGACGACGACACCCGGCAACACTCCACAACCGCGCCCGAAGTCCCGACAGATGGCGCGCAGGCCGCAGGATCTACCACCAGGATGGTGCCCGTCGGCAACGGCCGAGCTCGGATAGGGAGCGTTTCCGCGTGAAACACGCCAACGCGGTCCGATACTTCATCGTTAACTACCGCCGATAGTGCAACATCACGACACTGAACGGCACGAAACCATCTCAACAAGCGAACAGTAGGAACTCGCCCAGGTGAGCGGCGGAGCGTGCCCGGCACGCTCTGCCGCTCACATGTCAGCGGCGGGCGAAGACTGCGGGTTCGCTGTCGGGAACCTGGGCGACGAGGTCGCGGGCGACGAGGTGCCGCAGGTGGGCCGCTGCCTCGGACAGCGCCATGCCCTTGCCCATGGGGGAGATGTCGGCCCACGGCTTGTACCACTTCATGCGCTCGGCCACCTGCCACACGGTGATCTGGTCGTCGCCGAAAGCCTTGTACAGGTGGTCGAGTCGCTCTTCGTGGTGCTCGATGAGTTCGCCGGCGCGGCCCGCGACGTCGTCGATCGGGATGCCGTGGGCGCCGAGTCCCCGGGTGATGTCCATGGTCTGCACGCGGCGCAGCGAGTCCATGAACTCTGCCAGGCCGTCGCGCTCCTCGAGCGGGTACACGAAATTGCCGACGTGTGGCGTCGTCTTCTGCAGGACGTGGTCGCCGGTGAACATCACGTCGGCGTCTTCCAGGTAGAAGCAGACGTGGCCGGGAGTGTGGCCGGGGGTGTAGACGGCGCGCAGGTTACGGCCGGCGAGGGCAATGAGTTCGTCGTCGACGAGAACACGATCGGGCGCCGACTCGGGACCCGCCGGCGGCTTCCCACTCGTTGCCTTCTCGAATGCCTCGAGATCTGCCGGGGCGGCACCGGCACGCGTCATGTTGGCCTTCTGGAAATCCAACCACTCGGGACCATGACCGGTCGACATGTGCTCGAACATCCCGTGATCGGATTCATGCATCGCGATCCACGCACCGGATGCCTCCCGGACCCGCCCGCACAGACCTGTGTGGTCGGGGTGGAAGTGCGTGAGTACGACGCCTTCGACGTCCTTCACCGAGTGTCCGATGGCCTCGAGTCCGGAGGTGAGGCCGTTCCAGGCGTTGTCGTCGTCCCAGCCGGCGTCGACGAGGATCAGACCGCCGGGTGATTCCATCGCGTACACCAGGGTGTGACCGAGGGGGTTGTCGGTGATCGGCACCGGAATCTGGAAGATCCCGTCACCGATGGGCGCTGCGTCGCTCATATGCATACCTCGTTGCCTAGATGAACAAATTAGTTCTACTTACCTTCATACTGACCTTTCGGCGCGGTTTGCGATACCGCGGGTCCCGATTAGCGGACGACATGGCCCGTGACCAGGTGCTTTCGCGCGAGATCCGACCGGGAGACCGGAAGACCCACTGGATGCCGGACGCTATGGAATGCTCCACTCGGACCAGCTTTCAACATGCTCGCATTGCGACAGGAGACTGCTTTGACCACAACCCTCGTTCGATCACGCCGCCGGTGGCACACGACCGGAATGTGTAGTCTCGCCGTAGTGGGTGCCTCGGGGCTGCTCGCCCCCAGCGTGGCGGTTGCCGCGCCGGCGGCGTTGCCTGCCGGCTGTGTGCAGGGCGCCGGCACCCAGGTGACCTGTACGTTCACATTCACCGGCAGTGCGCAGTCGTTCACCGTTCCCGAGGGCATCACCAGCTTGGCGGTGACGGCAACGGGCGGCCGTGGTGGAAACAGTGAAGACATCCTCGGCGGCGCCGCGGCGGTCGCGACCGGACAGTTGACGGTCGCCGCGGGTGACGCGCTGTACATCCAGGTCGGCGGCAACGGTGGTGACGGCACCGGCCAAGCCGGATACAACGGTGGTGGAGGCGGCGGCACCGGCGCAAGTGGCGGTGGCGGCGCCTCCGACGTGCGCACCGGGACGGGTGAGCTGGCGGATCGTCAGCTCGTCGCCGCAGGCGGCGGCGGTGCGGGCGACACCTACATCGGTGGCGCGGGCAACCTGATGGGCCCCGACGGTCAAGCCGGCGGCGGGGGCGGTGGCGGCGGTGGTGGCACGGCCGACTCCGGCGGTGTCGGAGGCAACGGTGGCACCGACCCGCATGGTTCCCCAGGTGAGGCCGGTGTCGGTGGTGCCGGCGCGGGCACGGGCGGCGGTGGTGGCGGTGGCTGGTTCGGCGGCGGAGGCGGCGCCGAGAACTACGGCGGCGGCGGAGGCGGTGGCGGGTCGTCCTACGCGCCCGGCGGAACCTTCAGCGTCGCTGGGGTGGATGCTGTTTCGTCGGTAGTCATCACGTACGGGGCCGGATCGGGAACAGGGTCACTCGGAAACCTCTTCGGCAGCAGCTGATCTCGACTCCCACGCTGGAGTCGTGACAGGCCGCGAAGTGACACACGAAATCGGCAGCAGCCCCGAACTTTCGTTCGGGGCTGCTGCCGATGGTGTTCTCAGACTGCGACAGCCGCCGTCGTAGAGGCGGACGCGGGTTCGTAGATCGCTTCGATGCGGCGCCGAGTCTCGTCGGGATCGGACTTCATTGCGAGGACGAGTTCGGAAATGACGAGCTGCATTGCGTGCTCGAGCTGCCGCTTCTCGCCGGCTGACAGCGGCTTGACCTGCGAACGCGTCATCAGATCGCGGATGACTTCACTCACCGTGAAGATTCCGCCGACGGTCAGCTTTTCCTGGTTGGCCTTGAACCGCCTCGACCAGTTCGACGGGTCGTCGACCGTCGGACCGCGCAGGATGTCGAAGACTCGACCGACTTCGTCGTTGTTGATCGCGTTTCGCACGCCGATGGATTCGGCTTTCGCTACCGGGATCTCGATGGACAGCCCGTTCTGAGCGACCTCGAACTGTACGTATTCGGTGGGCAAATCGTTGAACATCCGGGTCGTGAGCTTTGTGACTGTCACCGACCCGTGGTGCGGGTACAGAAAGATATCACCGATATTGAGATTCATAGATTACCTACCCTTCACATACATTATGGCACACGCTGCCATCTTGACAACTGCTGACCAGATATGAACGATCTCTGGTGGGTGCTCCTACCGATTGCGAAGGCCGTTGATGACCAGACTCGAAGTGTTCTCCGTGTCGCCTGACCTGCCCGCCGGCCCGTTGGGGCTGCGGGAGCGACGACGTGAGCAGACGAATGTCGAGATCAGCGAGACCGCACTCACACTGTTCGAACACAAGGGTGTCGAGGGCACGACCGTCGGAGAGATCGCGCAGGCTGCGGGAGTGTCGCAGCGAACTTTCTTCCGATATTTCGCTACCAAGGAAGAGGCCGCACTCCGGGATCACTGGGCCTTCGAGGCGGTCTTGGCCGGAGGGCTCGACCAGCTCGACTCGGAAGTTTCACCGAGGCTCGCCCTGGAAACGGCCTTCGCTGCTGCTCTGACGATGTACTCGGACAGTTTGTCGATCGCCTGCCGGCGATTGCTGCGGGTGAACCGACTCATCAAGAAGGAGCCGGCGCTGCGGGCGGAGCTGGCGCGCGAGAGTGTGCGTCGGACCGCGGCGCTTGTCGATGTGGTGTCGAAGAGGTTCGACTGCGCCGACTTGCAGATTCGACTGGCAGTCGACGTGTCGATCGCCGTGCTCCGGGCGGCGTTGGAAACGTGGGTGGACCAATCGTCCATCGACGAGGCGGCGAGTCTGCCCGAAATCTATTCATTGGCAAGGGGACTCGCGCAGGCCTGATCGGAGAGGGTCCGCAGGCGCCGGCTCAGCCGGCTAGGAAGCTGAACCGGACGTGCCGCACCGGGTTGTCGATGTTGGTGTCGACCAGGCACACGGATTGCCAGGTGCCCGTCGCGAGTGCGCCATCGAAGACGGGTACGGACGCGTAGGGCGGCAGGAACGCCGGCAGCACGTGGTCGCGGCCGTGCCCATGGCTGCCGTGGCGATGGATCCACCGGTCGTCGCGCGGAAGCACCTCGTCGATCGCCCGCAGCAGGTCGTCGTCGCTTCCCGCGCCGGTCTCGATGACGACGAGTCCCGCAGTGGCGTGCGGCACCCACACATGCAACAGGCCGTCGCCGGCCCCGGCTGAGGCGAGGAACTTCTCGATCTCACGGGTCAGGTCGTGCACCACCGGCTCAGCGCCGGTGCGCACCTCGATCTCGGTACTGAACATAGTTCCGACGTTAGTGCCATGCCCCGTGACAGTCGATCGGAACGTGTGCGGCCTTCGCATACGCGGATGTGTCAGTCGCTGCTCTGCACTGGTGGCTATCCGACGACTGCACCCACTATGTGACCTATCCCTGCCACGATCGGAATCGCCAACAACGCACAGAGGGGCGTCAGCAGCCCGATGAGTACTCCAAACGCGATGCGTCTATAGATCTGTCCGACAACGAAGAATGCAATCATGACGACGAGCCCGACAACAAGAGCGGCCCATGCCCAGGCCGGGGTGCCCGAATCAGTCGACGGATTCACGATTCCGACGACAAGGAGCACGAGCGTAATCGCCATTGACAGATAGGTGGCGGCACCGAACCAGGTGTCAGTTTTCTCGGTCACGGAGCCACCGCATACTGTGCATCAATGTTGATCGCGAAGTGAATCGCCGCGAACTCCACGCCGACTATCGCCGCGGTGACAATGCCCAGTGCAAGTCCGCGCCGGGCCGCCGAGCCGCTCGCGAACAGCGCGACCGCAACCAGGATGCTGATGACAGCTTCGGTGCCAATGGCGGCGAACTCGACGGCCACGTCGGCCGGGTCGCCGGGGAGGAGAGCGCCCACGATTGGAGCCACAGCAAAGAACCCTGCGACGACGAGTGCGAGCCATGACGGAGTGCCCAGAGTTGCAGCTCTCCAATAGCCTGGGCCGGTTGTCGCGGCCCTTCTCAACACATTCATCAACATTCGACTCGCCTCCTGGTCACTTCACGCGCGGCGGATTGTCGGTGCTGCCCAGGGACGTGCTGGGAAGATCGGACACGGTGGGAGGGATGCGCCCAGCCCATTCCTGAACGTGCTGAAACTGTTCCAGCGCACGTTCGCCGCTGCCGATGTCATGGTCGGTCCAGAGGTTGAGCGCCGGGCCCCATGGCTGGCCCGAGGCCGCGGGATCCACGGCTACCGTGTGCGTCGCGCCAGTGGGATCGTCCTGGTACACCTCGAAGGACGGATAGTCGGCGCGCGTTCCATTGACCGTCACACCAGTGGAACCGGGCATCCCAGGCTGCCCCTGCCCTGGCGTGATCACCACATCGCCGTGCACGGTGGGCATTGCATCGCCGGGTGCTTCGAATGGTCCGACTTTCGGATGGAAGGGGTTCGCTGCTTCGTACTTCAGGCGCACTGACCCGTCGTCCGCCTGCCACACCTCGGCGTCCGGAGACCCGACCTTCACCTCACCGTTGGTATCGACCGACGGGTTCTGCCGCATGACGACGATGCCGTTCTCATAGTCGACATATGTGGTTACTCTGCTGTTTTCGGGATCGAAGTCGGGAATGTTCGGGCGATTGTCTCCCAGGTCGTAGTACGGCCGGTTGAACACCGAGTACTGCTCGATGAAGCTACTCGTCCGAACGACCCCCTGGCCCGGTACCGGATCGATGTGCACAACCTTGATATCCGGCTGCACTCCTTGGTACTTCTCTGTGTAGCTGTTCGGATTCAGCACGGTGGCGGTTTGCCAGTCACTTGGCGAGAGCGGGTATCGCCCGAACATGTCATTGAACGCTTCAGCTGAAACTTGATCGCGGGCTTCCTGTGTGCCGACAACATGTTCTGCGCCCGAGGGATCGAGTCCCTCAGGTAGTTGATTTCCGCATGCCCGGATCTCGACGGCGGCGTCGCGAATCTTCTTCGCGGTGTCATCCGCGACCACCATGAGCTCCCGCAACGCGGCAGCGATAGCGGATGAATGTTGCTTAGCCTTAGCGGTATAGCCGACAACGGACCAGTCATCGGCCACAGCGCAATGGTCGGCCTCGGCCTCAGCCGTTCTGGTGTTGACAACAGTCAGATGAGAAACAAGATTGTTCGCACCTTGATCGAGCACATCAATGAGCTCCAAGATCTCGCGCGATGTCCGTGCACCGATATCGCAGTCGGTTCCGATCCGGTCGTATGCCGCATCGTACGATTCGCCGTGCCAGTGACTTCCCGCATTCTGGATCCCCGAGCGCATTCGATCGAGCTGACCTGCGTAGTCGGCGTCCCCGACGCGCAGACGCGCGGCGACATCGAGGAGTGCGGCCGGCTTCCATCGTTCGATCTCGCTGCGCGTTGGCATCAGGGCTGAACTCCGATTGCGTTCAGTTGCGATCGGAAGTCGTCCTCCGAAACTTCGAACTCGTGCGCGTTCCCGGTCGCGACAGCCGCGATTCTCCTCGCTCGCTGCGCCATTCGCAGATATGCGCCTTCGATGAACTCGCCGGCCTCGTCGAGTGCCGCAGGGACATCGCAGCCCGGCATGAAGTCGCCTACCGTGTTGATCGAGCCACGGACTTCGATGTCATCGATCGTTTCGGCTACGTCATACATAGATGAAGCGAGCACGCGCAGTTCTGTTGGATCGACCTTCACGATGTGTCCCCCCGAAGTGTCCCCTCACCTCACGCTATCTGGATCCCCTCGATCCGACTCCGCAAGGCCGCGAAGAGTATATTCGACGCCCAATTCCGGCGCCGACTACGGGTGGACGCGGCACCTGGTTGCGAGCACACGCGCGCGCCGTCAGCATGAGGCGCCAACGTCTGCCGCCGCAGGCGCCGCTACTTGCGGCCGGCTGCCCACTTCATGCCCCAGCTGTAGGTCTTGTCGAGGTCGGCCTGGCTGCCTTCGATGTACTTCACCTCGCGGGTGACGGTGATGCCCTGTCCGGTGTTCTGCAGCATCGCGATGGCGCAGATGCGAGCGGAGCTGTTCGAGGAGTCCAGTCGAACCTCCACCTCGGGTCCGCTGGTGGGGTAGAGGGTGACGACACCGTCCACTGCTGCCCAATTGGGTGCGCCGTCGTAGATCATCGCGAAGATGAGGATCCGCTTGAACATCTCCGGTCGGTCGAGGTTGACGTGCATGTTCTCGCCCCCGGTCACGGTGCCGGTGCGGTCGTCTGCGTCGAGCTTGACGAACGGCGGGGCCTGCAGCGATCCGAAACTGTTGCCGAGTGCCTGGACCACACCCTTCGACCCGTCGGCCAGTTCGTAGAGGCAGCCGAGGTCCAGGTCGATGCCGTTGGTGCCGCCCGCGGCGGCCGCGAGCTTCGCGAAGAAGCCGGTCTTCTTCGGTTGCGGTGTCGCGCCCGTCGACCAGTTGAGGTTGACCCGCATCGCACCCTGCCGCTCACCCGACTTCGTGAGGCTGACGGAAGGCGCGGCCTTCGACAAGGTCACCTTGCTCAGGTTGACTCCGCCCTGCGGTGCGGCAGGAGTGGAGGGGCGTCGGGTGTAGTCGATGGCCACGGGTGGGAACCTTCCGATTGACTGAGCGGCGCGCGTCAGACAGTTGTCCGATTTGCACGATTTTGGTCCAGAGTAGCGGCAGTCGCGCGCGGCGGACTACAGCCCGACCATGGTCACGCTGAATCCCGTGCACTCCACTCGATCGCCGGGCAGGTGTCCATCACCATCGCGACGCCCGTTGCGATCGTTCGCTGGAAGGCGGCCTCGTCGATGACGCCCAGTTGGAACCAGACACCCTTCGCACCGATCTCGACGGCCTGGTCCGCGAACTCGCCGGCGGCCTCCGACTGGCGAAAGACGTCGACGACGTCGATGGGGAACGGAACGTCCGCGAGAGTGGCGTAACCCTGCTCGCCGAGCACAGTGGGGGCGTCGGGATGGATCGGGACGATACGTTTTCCTCGGCGCTGCAACAGCTCCGCGATCCGGAACGCCGTCCGGTCCGGATTGCCGGAGAGTCCGACGATTGCCCACGTCTCCCAGTCGTCGAGCATCGACGAGACAGCGTTGGGGTCCTGCCACTTGGTATCCACATCGCCAAACTACTACTCGCTTGGTTCGCAGAGGTATCGGAATGGCCATCAGACTTCCCGTGAATCTGTGCTCGACAGTCCGGGATCGGTGTTCTCTTCGATCCGACTCGATCGCCCAGGTCATCCGGCTCCGGTACGTGCCGACAGAATCGGATCCGTACGCCCTCGATGAACCGGGAAGATCTATGGCATTACGCGAGAACGAATGCGGCAGGGCGGCGTCCAAGTTGTAGAAACACTGAAAGCGGAGTCAGTCCGGACATCCTGCGACGCTAATATGGCTCCATTTGGTCACCAGGACCATCCCGATCGATCGGTCTCCGGCCCGGCAGGTCCACCGTCCTTGCCTTCGCGTGAAGGACGCCCGATCGCCGAGATCCGCTGGCAGCATGTACTCAGGATCGATACTTATCCTAACAGCCAGCTACTGTCGGTCTGTTGCGGCGGGAAGGGTGAGTACGTGGAGGAACAGTTGATTGCGGATATCTCTCAGGGTGCCGACGTGGCACCGGATTTTGACACGCGTCTGCGTAACGAGGCGATGAGGTTTCTGGCAGTCCGCACCAATGACGGTCTCGACTCGATCAGTAGACAGGAACTGCTCGACTTCTCCATCGATGGCGAGATGTTCCGATTGATGGATCCCACTCGCGGTATACGTAAGCCGCGTCAGCTCGCCTCTGCATTGTCGATCAGCACAACCTATCGTCGTGCTGGTGAAGAACGACCGTACGAGGATACGGTCGGTGTGGATGGACTCCTCCGCTACAAGTGGTCGGGGAAGGACCCTGAGAACATGGACAACCGGGGTCTTCGTGCGGCGATGAAGCTGAAGGTTCCGCTTATCTGGTTTTATGGCGTGGGTCCGAGCCGCTTTCAGCCGATCTACCCAGTGTTCATTGTCGCTGAGGAAGCGGAGCAACATCAATTCGTGGTCGCAACGGAAGTGGCGCGTGATTTGCACCGGACGGAATCGCCTGTGGAGGAGCATCTTCGTCGATACATCGTTGCGGAGACCAAGCGGCGTCTGCATCAGCCCGTCTTCCGGTCCACTGTGATGCGCGCGTACGACACCCGTTGCGCGGTTTGTGCGCTTGGGCACAGTCAACTTCTGGACGCGGCGCACATCGTTCCAGACTCCGACGATGAGGGCATCGCTTCTGTTCGAAATGGGCTAGCGATGTGCAAGATTCACCATGCGGCATTCGACGCGCATATTCTGGGCATCCGACCTGACCTTGTGGTCGAAATTCGACAAGACCTGCTCATCGAGATCGACGGGCCGATGCTCGAATACGGCTTGAAGGAACGGCACGGTCAGAAGCTCATGGTAGTTCCGCCGGTCCGGGCTGAGCGACCCGATCGGGAACTACTTGAGGCAAGCTATGAAAAGTTTCGGTCAGCGGGGTAGTCGCTGAATCAGCGGCACAAACTGCTCGGATGCAGGCTCCTGCGTCCGATGTTGTCGTCGGGCTGATTGAAACGAATCGGTTGCTGTCTAGTTCGAGATCCAGACAGAATCCGTTTCTACGGCCACGCTGGATACGTAGGGGCTACTGGTTTTGCGAAATATTTGCCCAATCGCAGCTCTCCCAATGGCGGCGCAGAGCGTCGCGATCCGGATGATGGCTGGGGTTCGAGGGCAGCCTCAAAGGCTTGCCCTCGTGACTTCCGTATTCCGTGTGAATTAGGTCCGGTCCGACCCGTATCCGCAAGTGCTGATCGATTGTCATGCGTTGGAGGTCGAACAACGTGTGAATATCGGCGCGAAGTAATAGGCCGTTGGTTACGTGATTTGTGTGCATACCGTAGTAGCGGTCGATGTGTGCCGCCTCCAATACGGCGAGAACCGTTGATCCAGTAACTGCGCAGGTGCTGTCGTAAGAATTGATCAAGGAGTTGCGAAACTGCCCCTGCCCTTGACGTACTGCGATGTCTCTCTGCGCACGCTTGCGGAGATCGTCCCCGGGCGCATAGGCAGTGAGTCCGTCCGGAAAAGTCTGATCGATAACGGGCTCGTTCCCAAATAGTCCGCGTAAGTATGCTTGTCCTTCAAGCTCTTTCACCTCGATGCGACCGTTGCTCGCGGGGACAGTGATTCCGGTAGCCGCGGCCATCTCCTTCCATCGTGGCTGTCGCACCGGTGCGGAGCTCTGCGGCTCTAATGTGAAGCGCCACCGATATTCTCCGGTGGCCACATCGTGCCAATGCGCAGGCGGATGGGACGAGTTCAACTCGAACGTTTCCGAGGTTGCTCGTGCCCATCCGATGAGACCTGTGCCGGCCATCCAGAAGAAGACGTCGTCAGTCGGCTCGATCTTGGTACGGGGCCGTGTATCCCAAAAGCCGTCTTTTTGTGCGAAGTCCCAGTGATCTGGGTAGTCCTTCGAAATGACAAGTACCCATGCAGTCAACGCTCGTGCGCCTATCCCGTATCGCACCGGGTGGAGGCATGTCCTGAAGCGGAAGCCTGTCGGGCCGTGCTCGTGTGTATAGTATTTTGTTTCGGTAGTGCTGTGGCTCAGCTATTTTCGCTCACCAGTGCGTGGAGAGCGTTGCGTGTCTCCTCGTCCGTCGAGTAGATGACAGTGCCCACCATCCCGCGGGTGAGTAGCACCTTGTAGATATTGCGAACCAGTTTGTTGAATCGGATATCGCTGACCTTCTTTAAGTTTCGCATATCGGGGTCCCGATTTGCGGAGCGTACAGTTTTGAACTGGCAGTCGCGCCACACGAGATCGGGCCCAAGAATGACTCCATTCCAGTCGTACTCGAATCCCTGCGCGGTGTAGACGCACCCGACCTGATCAAAACCACCCTCCTCGGTGGCCCACAATGGTGCTGGTGGTGCATCACCGAGGCGTCTGTCGCTCTTACTGTTCCACGGCCGTGACCAGTCACCGATCTGGACATCGGCGGGTAGCGAGCCATCCTTGTTTGCGTCGCTCCACGGCCAGCAATAGCCGGCTGTCATTCGGGCGGTGTAGCCGCGCTCTTGCTGCTGTGAGAGGAGATGCTCTAGTTCTTGTGGTGTATTGGCAACGCGAACCGCGAACTGCGGATCACCCCTCCACGCGCACGGACCTCCCTCGACTAGCCCAAGAAGGCGCTTGACCCAAAGCACGTACTCTTCACTGCCACCGCAACGAAACTGTTCGCCGAGGTGTACGTGCTGCGTCGTAAGACCGAGGGTATCGGCGTGACGCTGGATCTGCTCCAGCGAGCCCATTTCTCCTGGGCGAACCACCTGATGTTCGTCCAGGAGAAACACCGGTACGCGCGCGGCGGCGATCAGCTCGTCGATCTGAGGCCGGTCGGTTCGCAGCTCTGCCTTGGTGTACCGGTCAACGGACGTTTCGCGGATACGATGGGCCTCGTCGAGTACGACCACGTCGAGCCCATTGCGGTCTGCCGTCATAAACTGGTTGAAGTACTTGAACATCTTCTGCACTCGCGGGGCACGCGCGCCAGCCACCTTCCGGAGCGTCTGCGTGAATGATCGGGACCCGGTTGCATGCAGGACCGTCCGGCCACGTCGAGCGAGCTCGCCGACGAGAGACAGCGCGATCACACTCTTGCCGCTGCCTGGCCCGCCTGTGACGATGATGATGCGTTTGCCGTCGCTGGCGCGCGCCTGCTCGACGGAATGCAAGACCAGGTCGACGGCGAGCTGTTGTTCGCCCAGTAGATGGAACTGTGGTCGGTCGCGGACTTCAGCGGCCGCAACCTTGAGGAGCTGCTGCGATGGAGCGACCGCGGAGCGAATGAGGGTGTCGCCTGCGGTGTGGCCTGCCGTGGCGGACAAACGCGTCTTGAGGAATTCGACCATGTCGCCCCGGTCCGCGGCTGTATACAGTCGTGCGGTCGTGCTTACAGGGAAGGCGCGCAGATCAGCGACTGCGCCGGGGTCGGTGGCGTTGTGAAGGTATGCGATTCCCGCGAGCGCGTCGGGCCGATTGGCGAGTGCTTTTGCGAAGTCGGAGAGATAGTCGCAGTAGCCCTTCACCTGAGCAACGGGGTGCAGCTTAGGCCCGCCTGGCATGCCTGGGACGTCGACGAGTTCCACGCTGTCTTCGTAGCGATGTGCCGCTGACCACTGTTTAAGTTCGACGACCACATACGACGGCTCACCCGTTTTCGGATGAGTGCCGGCGAGCACGACATCGGCCCGTTGCGAAGTCAGTGGGAGGTGGTATTCGACGAGCATCTCCACGCTGCCTAGCCCTGCATCGCTTAAGTCGCGGGCCAGAACTGGGAGGCTGCGACTCCAGGACTTCTGCTCTGCGTCGCTCGCCCGGCGACCGGTCCGAAACAGCATCTGTTCAAGAAGCTGTTCAGCCAAGGACTCGGGATGAGCCATGCCGACGATTCTGTCGGCAGAGGTACGAAGCAAGGTCACAGTGGGGTCCCCCGGGCAGCACGAATCAACTCGTGCGGGTGGGGGCATGTCCGTGGCTGTGAATCACAGCGGAAGTCCGTCGGGCCGCAACACACAGATTAGCCGAGTTGCATACTCTGCTCGTGCAGCGGTGTGCCGTGTCAGCCGAATGGCCCGCGAAGTCCAAGCCGTGGCAGCTTCCACCAATTGTTTGCCAGCACGCCACGTTCGGAGGAAAGTGGTCCTTCTCGGTTCTCGGATACGGGTCGCCATGGGCACACATGCTGTGGTCAGGTGTGATAAGACCGGTACTTCAGGCGGCTACCGACGCCGGGTCGTTTGGCTGTGACCAGTTCGGCGGCACCATCGCCCGCGCCCGCATCACCTACCTTGTTGGCTACTGTCAGTCGGCCGGTGATCGGTGCCGCGACCCGGACACAATCGGCGCGTGACACCGAGTCGCGACCGCGTCTTGCTAGTGCCTCTGCGATTCCTCGCTGCCAGCAGGCTGCAGCACGGCGCGCGACATCAAGTTCCCCCCAGCTCGGTGTACTTCGTCGCCCTGCCCCGCGACTCGTCTTCCGGGTACTTCTTGTCGTTCAGCTCGACCTTCTTCCTCACGACTTCGGCGAGGTCGATGTCCAGGACCTCAGCCAGCCGCAGCAGGTAGATGAAGACATCGGCGACCTCTTCCTCGACATGCGCACGCGTCTTCGCATCCTGACCGACTGCTCCGCTTTGCTCGGGAGTCAGCCACTGAAAGATCTCGGTGAGCTCCCCGACTTCGCCGCTGAGCGCCATCACAAGGTTCTTCGGGGTATGGAATTGAGACCAGTCTCGGCGCTCGGAGAAGTTCGATACCAGTGACTGGAGATCTTCGATTCCCATGTCGAATTCTTATCACGCTCATCGGTTGAGCTCGACCGGGCACGAAAGGCGGATCTGTCGGGGCTTACCTCTCCAGGCGATCCCCGCGAGAGGTGAAACCCGAAATCTGGGGAGCACCGATCGACTAGTGCACACCGGCAGCGGACATGCGCTGTGGGCGTTGCGAGGCAGCTCGTGCAGTGCTCGTTCTCATCTGTTAACCCCGTCGTACCGATCTGATGCACCGACAGTTGTGCCCCGATCGCTAAGTGACGTTAGTTGTCGACAAGGTGCAACACCGCCGACGGATCCGAAAGGATGAGTACTCTGCAGGGTCGAAGAGTGACCCCACAGCCACACCAGCGACGTCGTCGCCGACCCGGGGCCCGGGTGGGGCGTCGAGCAGCAGCTGCTACCGGATCGACAGCACCGGCGGGACCTTTCACCCGGGTCGTGATCGTCCGTTGGTCTTCAGGGCGGTCGCCGACGTGGATGGCCGATCTAATGCCGCCGCATCCGCCTCCACGATGGCTGCAGGTGTTCCGACGGGAGTGACTCAGGCCGTGTGCGGCTCGTAGTCGCGTACCCCACGCCAGAGAAGTGAGCCGACGGGCAAGGATGCGAACACGCCTTCGGCCGCGGATGAGGTTCGTCGATACAGCAGCGGGAGCCGCGTAGTGCGTGCAATCTCAGTGAGGTGTGGTCGCTCGAGTGCTCGGTCGACATAGGCGCGAACCGGGATGCTCGCCGACTTGTCGAGGTTGCATCGGCTGTCGGCCGCGACCAGGTTGGCGACACCGTCGATCGGGACCATCGACCACGCCACCACGTGATCGATATGGACGTCGCCTGCCATCCGCCTGTCGCAGTAGAAGCAGAGGTCGTCCTGGAGGTCACGCAATGGTTCCACCAGGGACCGCAACGCAGTGCGATCCGTGCCGAACAGGAAGCCGTCCAGGTCTTCCGCGTCGAGTTCAGCGCGGTTGAAGGCGACGACGTCGTGGGTCCACGCGGTCCGGATGAAGACACGAAGTAGCGCGGAGGTGCGACGCAGGCCCTCCGGTATGCCGGGTCGCAGTGTGATCGTGCCGATGCGGTCGACGTCGCCCACTGTCATCTTCTTGTGGAAACCCGATGCGTCGAAGAGGAAGTCGTCGCGAGTGTCATGATCGCGCACGTGGGGGACCGTTTGAAGATGCGTGAGCGGCTGTTGCGCGACGGTAAGTCGCAGTGACCGGATGAGTCGGGCGTAGTCTGGGTGTTCCGCTTCGCGTGCGGCCTCCGCGGTTCTCAAATTTTCGGCGGCCAGCTGGACGCGAACGTCGGCGATCCGGTCCGGTATCGATCGGCCGCTCTTGTTCTGAGACAGCGGGCCACGATCCTTGAAGACGCGAACCTGAGGCCAGTAGTACGCCACGATTCGATGCGTGATCTCGTTGACAGGCACCATGAGACTGCCGTCCGGGGCGGCGGTGTTCTCCAGGCAAATGTCGACCAGCGCGAGCAACGTCGCCAACTTGTAGGTCGATTCACGACGCCCGGACTCGAGCAGCTGCACTACGCGACCGGCGACGTCGACGGGGTCGGGTCTTGTCACCCGGGCAACACTACGCACGGGGTTGGGGTGCTTGGGTGCCGGCCGGAATCCTCGAGTTGATTCGTGTACCCGAGAGATACGGTCAGACAACCGATACCGCAGCCGTTCGATCAGTGTTACCAAGTGAGCGGTGAACGAACTGCGATGTGTTCAGTCCTAGTGGAGGATGTCGATCGCTCGACTCAGCCCGTTCGCCTGACCCTGCGTTCAGCTCCGCACCGTACATCGTCGAAGGACGGCACTTCATGACTCAGCCTCAGCATCCATACGGCGACCAACCGCATCAGCCGTATGGGCAACAGCCCTTCGCCCATCCCACCCAAAACTTCGGCCAGGGATCGGGACTGCAACAGCCCGCGGCGTACGGGTACCACCCGGTGACCGGATTGCCGTACTCGCACAAGACGAAGCTCGCCGCCGGCTTGCTGAGCATCTTCTTCGGGTACTTCGGTGCGGGACGCTTCTACGCCGGCCATACCGGGCTCGGATTCGCGATGCTGATCGTGAACATCGTGCTGACGGTGATCAGCCTCGGCATGTGGCTCTTCGTCGCGTGGATCTGGCCCGTGATCGACGGCATCGTCCTCCTCGCAGGCGAACCGAAGGACAAGAACGGACTCCCGCTGAGGTAACCCAGCGAGACCGTAAACAACACTGTCTGCACACACCATCTCCGACAGAGGGTTTCGTGTCATTCGGTTCGAAGTACGAGATATGGACGGAATGATCGATGAACGGAACAGCGTCTGAAACAAACCGTGGAGGAGCCTTGAGAGCCCAGCTGGCTACGGTCGCTGCAGCGCTGTTCCTAGCGGGTTGCGGTGGTGCAGCAGACCCCGGCCCAGCTTCACCGGGCGTGCCCTCGCTCGCCACTACAGCCGTGGGCCAACAATCAGTGCCTCCGCTTCAGCCGGTGACTCCCATTGAAACAACCTCAGCTGCTGGGGAGTCTGAGTCGGAACTCGTTCCTGAAGAGGAGCCAGTCATCGAATCATGCCAGATTGGCCTCGGGCCCATCGAAACGTATTGGTCCGACGGAAGTGTCACGGGGTGGTCTGACTTCTGTCAGCAACAACACGACGAAGTCCTCGAAGCAGAGCGAGTGGCAAACCAGCCGCAAGAACGGCAGATCTCGTGGTGTGGCACCGACAAGAATGTGTACAACCGAGGCGACACGTTCTATTCAGACGGGTCAACTTCGTCATGGACGCAGTACTGCGCCGATCAATTCGATTCCGTGAACATTCCGCCGCGATCTCCGGGCATGAACGGGGGCGGCGGCGCCGTAGCTGGGCCGTGCGATGAAGAAGGCGTGATCACGTACACGCCCGACGGACGCAAGCAGCAATGCTCGAGCGGGCACTGGGTATATATCCGGTAGCGACCGATTCTCTTGAAGCTTCCTGATACTAATGTTTCCACTGACGAGTACTGACGCCTGTTCGGGTAATGCGCGAGAGCGGCGAGAACGAAGGGTGCCGCTGCGACCGAACCGTTCAGCCCGGTCGCAGCGGGCACGCGCTCAACGCCCGGTGAGCGCCCGGGCCTGATCGGTCAAAGCGACTGTCGCCGCGCGCAACTCGTCGATCGAATCGAGTGGCTCTGCGTATCCGACGCGGGTCACGGCCACGCCGCGCGGGGTGGTGACGCGCAGGTCCAGTCCGTAGCGGTCGGCGCCCTCGCAGGTGACCGTCTTCGCATCGGGGAAACCACCGAGCGCCTGGGCCATCGCGCGCAGGGCGTCGGCGTGGTCGGCGTTGAGGTGCTCGATCGCCGGGCCGGCATGCGGGGTGACGGGGTCTGCTGTCGCGGCAGCGTAGGACTCTTCGCTAGCCGAGTCCATTCGCCCGTAACCGCCGACCCACCGCACACGCTGCACCCGCAGCACCCAGAGCGAGAAGTCGCTGAAGTCGATGTAGACCTGCGCCGCCGGGACGGCCGCCAGGTGCGCCTCCCGGGCGGCGGCGAGTTCGTCGCCTTCCGGGCGATAGACGTACCCGGCGAGGGTGATGCGGGTGCTGGCCAGCGGATCGGAGGGCGGGTTCGGCGCGACGATCGCGATGCTGGCGCGGGGATCGTGCGCGAGGTTGCGGCCGTGCTCGGCCATCTGCGACACACACAGCACGGGCGAGCCGTCGAGCAGACCGTAGGTGACGAACGACGCCCACGGGTCGCCGTCCCTGGTCAGGCTCGCGAGGGTGCCTACGTTCGTCGTGGCCGCGACCGTCCGGGCCTCCTCGGCAGCGGATGGGCGGGCCGGGTTGGCGACCTCCTCCAACGGCGGCGGCACGGTCGGGGCGTCACCGGGATCTCCATGATCTAGGTTGGTCATTCGTTGAACGGTACCCCGCCGCAAATTGGCGGTGGCATTGCCGTCGACCTGCGCTTACCGTTGAACTGAGGGCTCGATCGCCGAGTGGCTATGCGAGTGCGGCCGGGTCCTCGCGAAGCGTGATCGTGGGTGATGCGAGATGACCGCGTTGGGCGTGCTGGCGCTGGTGCTGGGTGTGCTGTTGATCGTCGTCGAGGCACACGCACCGACCGCGGGTGTGCTCGGCGGGCTCGGGGCACTGTTCGTCGGAGCCGGGGTGTGGCTGTTGTTCACGTCCAGTGACACCGCGCAGATGATCGCCATCCCGGCGGCCGCCGGAGTCGCGGTGGTCGGAGTGGGGCTCGCCGTCGTGGGCGGCCGGAAGGCGCTCGCCGCCGGGCACGCGCCCGTGCGCACCGGAATGCAATCCCTCATCGGATCCGACGCCACCGTCCGCAACTGGAAGGGACGGCAAGGCCAGGTCGAGGCAGCCGGAAGCCTGTGGAAGGCGCAAACCTTGTTCGGGGACGACGAGACACCGACCGCGGGCGACTCCGTCATCGTCGAGCAGATCCGCGGACTCACCCTCACCGTGCGCCGCCGCGAACCATGGGAGCTCCAACTATGACCACCATCATCGTCATCCTGTGCGTCGTCATCACCCTCCTCGCCGTCCTCGCGAGCAGTTCGATCCGGGTACTGCGTGAGTACGAGCGGGCCGTCGTGTTCCGGCTGGGTCGACTGGTCGACCTGAAGGGCCCGGGACTCGTCCTGCTGATCCCGGCGATCGACCGGATGGAACGGGTCAGCCTGCGGACGGTGACCCTGAAGATCCCCGTTCAGGAAGTGATCACCCACGACAACGTGCCTGCCAAAGTCACCGCCGTCGCCTACTTCCGGGTGGTCGACGCCGACCGGGCAATCGTCGAGGTGGAGGACTTCCTGGCCGCCACCCTGCAGATCGCCCAGACCACCCTGCGCTCGATCCTCGGCAAGGCCGACCTCGACGCCCTCCTAGGCGAGCGGGAACGCCTCAACGAAGACCTGCAGAAGGTCATCGACCAGCAGACCGAACCGTGGGGTGTGAAGGTCACCACCGTCGAGATCAAGGACGTCGAGATCCCCGCCAACATGCAACGGGCCATCGCCCGGCAGGCCGAGGCGGAACGCGAGCGCCGCGCCAAGATCATCAACGCCGAAGCCGAGTTCCAGGCCTCCGCGAAACTCGTCGAGGCCGCCGACGTCATCAGCCGCAACCCCACCACCCTGCAGCTGCGCTACCTGCAGACCCTCAGCGCCATGGGCGGCGAGAACAATTCCACCGTCGTCTTCCCGATGCCACTCGACCTGGTCCGACCCTTCCTCACCGCGGCCAAGGACGCGGCATCGACGGACGACGGCGACGAGCGAGCCCGGTTCGAGGCCCAGGCCAACCTCGCCGCGATGATCCCGCCCGCCGGTCCGGAGACGCGCACACCGCACCACGCACGAAACTGACGACGTGCCCCACCGTTCACCGTCCGGCCACCGCGCGTGCCCCGGGAGGTGACCGGAGTGCGCTTGGCTAGGGTGGACAAATAGTGGCGTCCACCCGGGCACCTGCCCCCGTCGGGGCGAGCGGAAGCGAGAGACCGATGAGCGGCACCGAGGCAGCCGACATACGGACGGCCGAGTATCCGCGACCGTCGCATTTCGTGCTGCACCTCAGCGACACCCATCTCGTCGACGACGACCTGCTGTACGGGGCCGTCGACAGCGAGGCCACCCTGCGGCAGATCTTCACCGAGATCGAGTCGTCGCACGCCCGCCCGGACGCGCTGGTGTTCACCGGCGACCTCACCGACCGTGGCCAGCCGGGCGCCTACGAGAAGCTGCGGGCGATCGTCGAACCGGTGGCCGCGTCGCTCGGTGCGCAGGTGATCTGGGCGATGGGCAACCACGACGACCGCGGCCATTTCAGGACGGAACTGCTCGGGCAGGAACCGTCGTACGAGCCGATCGACCACGTCTACGACGTCGACGGACTGCGCATCGTCACCCTCGACACGACGGTGCCCGGACATCACCACGGGGAGATCTCCGAAAGCCAATTGATCTGGCTGGCACAGCAGCTCGCGGTTCCGGCACCGCACGGGACCATCCTGGCGCTGCATCACCCGCCGGTGCCGTGCGTGCTCGACCTGGCGGTGCTGGTGGAACTGCGTGACCAGCCGCGCCTCGCCGACGTGCTCCGCGGCAGCGACGTCCGGTCGATCCTCGCGGGACATCTGCACTACTCGACGACGGCGACGTTCGCGGGCATCCCCGTCTCGGTCGCGTCGGCCACCTGCTACACCCAGGACCTCAACGTCCCAGCCGGGGCGTTGCGCGGGCGCGACGGCGCCCAGGGCTACAACCTTGTGCACGTGTACCCGGAGACGATCGTGCATTCGGTGGTCCCGATGGGCAGCTACGACACCGTCGGCGAATACGTCACCGCCGAGGAAACCGAGCAGCGGCTCGCGGCCGAGGGCGTGCGGATCCCGGACACCGGGGAGCAGGCCGTCACGCGGGTGCGGGTGTAGTCAGCCCCTGCGCGGGAACTTCTCCCGGTACGCCATGACGTCGGAGAGCCGGAAACGGCGGTGGGTGCCGCGCATCTCGATGGGCAGGGCGCCGGAGTCGGCGAGCCGGCGCACATAGGTGTCGGAGACGCCGAGGATCTCCGCGGCCTGCGACGTGGTGAGCAGGTCCGCGACCGCACCGAGCGCCACACTTTGCCGGTCCGCGAGCAGGGTGAGCAGTTCGAGCACCGCGTCGCGCGCGGGGTCGGGCAGCACCAGTCCGTCGAGGGTGACGATCGGCGACCCGTCGAGGGCGGCCCCGAGCTCGGCCGCGACCGTCGAGTCGAGCGCGGAAACGATGTAGTCGATGCTCATGGATCCACGATCTCATGAGCCCGGACGGCGAGGCCCCACGGCGGTAGTCTTGCTGTGTGGACGAATTGCACGATCCCGAAGCCTTCGAACTCGCGCGTGCCGGTCAGATCGACGTGACACCGGAGATAGACGAGATCGGGGAGCTGCTGCGCAAGTCCGGCCGCAAACACGCCATCGACGACACCGACGAACCGTGGCGGCACGGGTACCCGTACGACGAGAAGATGACGCGGCGGCAGTACGAGAACCGCAAGCGGAAACTGCAGATCGAGCTGCTCAAGTTCCAGGCGTGGGTGAAGGAGAACGGCGAGAAGGTCGTCATCATCTTCGAGGGCCGGGACGCGGCCGGCAAGGGTGGCGCGATCAAGCGGTTCACCGAACACCTCAACCCTCGTGGCGCGCGGGTGGTGGCGCTCGAGAAGCCCACCGAACGCGAACGCACCCAGTGGTACTTCCAGCGGTACGTCCAGCACCTGCCCGCGGGCGGGGAGATCGTGATGATGGACCGCTCCTGGTACAACCGGGCCGGCGTCGAACGCGTCATGGGTTACTGCACCCCCAACGAGTACCTGGAGTTCACCCGGTCTGCGCCGGAGTTCGAGCGGATGCTCGTGCAGTCGGGCATCCACATCGTGAAGTTCTGGTTCTCCGTGGGCCGGGAGGAGCAGCACGCCCGGTTCGTCTCCCGCAGCACCGACCCCGTCAAGCAGTGGAAGCTGTCACCCACCGACCTCGCGAGCCTCGACAAGTGGGACGCCTACACCGAGGCCAAAGAGGCGATGCTCTTCTACACCGACACGCCGCAGGCGCCGTGGACCGTCGTGAAATCGAACGACAAGAAGCGTGCCCGGATCGAGGCGATCCGCTGGGTGCTCCACAAATTCGACTACACCGGCAAGGACCCGCGAGTGGTCGGCACCCCCGACCCGCTCCTCATCGGTTCTCCCGCAACGGTCTACGACGAGGGCGAGCGCCCGGAAGACGCGTTTCCCGCCGTCTGATCAGACGCCGGTCTCCCACGGCGCCGGGATCGGGAAGTAGTTCTCCAGGAACTGCGTCACCTTCCTGGTCCGCAACTCCAGGTCGATCTCGGGTGCGCTGCCGTCGTTGAGACAGAAGAAGTCCATCGACCGCTTCGCGAGCAACGAGTCCATGTCGCGGAGCCCCGACTTCATCGTCGTGTCGACGTACTTCACCCGCGCCGCCGTCTGCACCACCGCGCGGCCACTCATCAACGCGTAGTAGTGATACAGCGAGTTCGTCACCGAGATGTTGGTGCTGGCGCGGAAAGTGCTTGCGGCCGTGGCGGCGAACTCGTCGGGGAACTCCTTCTCCATCTCCTCCATCACGCTCTTGCGGAGCGGGGTGGCGGCGTGTTCGAGGTGCCGGGTGGTCATGAGACCGAAGCGGTCCTGCAGCAGCCGGCGGTTCACGCGGGCCGCGTTCTCGAAGCCGCTGCGCTCGTCGTCGTTGTGTCCCAACCCGATTCGGGTGGTCGCCTCGATGAACATCGTGATGCCGCCGGGGGAGAAGAACATCTGCGGACCCACCGAACGGCCGAAGAACATGTCGTCGTTGGAATACAGGAAATGCTCGGCGAGACCGGGGATGTGGTGCAGCTGGCTCTCGACGGCCTGCGAATTGTGGGTGGGCAGCACCGACGGGTCGGCGAAGAACTCCTCGCTCGGCATGAACGTCACCCGCGGGTCGTCGGCGAGCCACGCGGGACGGTGGGAGTCGGTGGCGACGAAGATGCGGCGGATCCACGGCGCGTACATGTGCACCGAGCGCAGCGCGTACTTGAGCTCGTCGATCTGCCGGAAGCGGGCGGCGGAATCGTCACCCTCGCCGACCACGTAGCTCTGCATCCGCTTGGCGCGCTGCGCCTGGAACTCCGCCGACGAGCCGTCCACCCAGGAGAACACCAGGTCGACATCGAAATTGATGTCCGACGCATGGTCGGCGAACATGTTCTCGATGGTGGGCCACACCCGTCCGAACCGCTCGACGGTGCCGCGGACGGCCTCCTCCGAGCGCACCACACGCCGGGTCAGGGAGTTCTCCATCGGCAGCACGATCTCGTCGTCGCTGATCGACCACAGCTCGATCTGCACACCCGTCGACGCCCCGTAACTCAGGCCGCTCGCCAGGTGCACGCGCGGACGGAACAGCCGGAAGATGCGAGCCTTCGACGTCGCGGACAGGCTGCCGTCGGATACCAGGACCGCGGGGCCCTTGGCGTCGACGGTCTTGGAGTAGAACGGACGGTCCTCACACGCGGCGACCAGGGCCGCCCGCAACGCCTTCCGCTGCGCCCAGTTGACGGCGATGACCGGGCGTTCGTCGTTGCCCCGCACCAGCAGGTACTCGATCCCGGCGCCGTCGAGGACGTCGCGGACGAACAGCAGGTCCTCGACCATCGCCTCGTGCGGCGTGGTGTGCGTGATCGGCAGCGCGAAGCGGCCCTTGAACCGGACCACGTCGGCGCGGTCGCGCAGTCTCGACGCCGCGGCGGCGGAGGCATGGGCGACGGCGTCCGCGGTCTCCTGCTCCGGGGGTACGAAGTAGACGTCATGCGGAGCGGAGGATTGCGTAATGTCGGGCCTTTCGGTGGCTGTCGCGAGTGCGATCAGTGCCAGTGTAGGCCCCGTTTCGGGGGCCCGGTCAGTCCAGGACCGTGAAGAACGAATCGCCGTCCTCCGCGGACCCGTCGATCTGCCCCCGGTCGGTGCGCGAGTCCTGCACGATGACGCCCTCGACCACGTCGGCGTGCTTGTTTCCGAACACCGGAATGTCGATGTCCTCCTCGTCGATGACACGGTCGACGTCCTCGCTCAGCTGGTCGTCGGGGAGATCCGCCAACGACACCTCGCTCTGCTCCTCGAGCATCACGTCGGGCTCTTCCTCGGACAACTTCTCGTCGAGGGACTCACCCTCCCGCTCCTCGCGCGCCGTGGTGCCGAACTTGTCGGCCTCACTCCACCCGTCGGGCGGATCGACGACGTCGTCGCCGTCGTTGTTGCGCACGTCGTCGGAGTCCAGGCTCTCGCTGGGGCTCAGCGTGTCACCGGGCCCGTCTTCGATACTCATACGCATCACATGCCCAGATCACGCGTTGTTGAAACTTCGATCGATCGAGGTCAGGCGACGACCGGAGCGCTCCGCAACGCCTCGAGCGCCGCGATCTGCGGCGGCGACCACGGCGCCGAGTTCACCCGGCTCGAATCGAGGTGCACGAGTACGACGGTCAGCTCCGCAGCCTGCACGCCGTCCTGGTGGATGGTGATGAGGAAGGTCAGCGAGGTGGTGCCGATCCGGTCCAGGGTGACGACGACGTCCGCGTCGCCGGTGAACAGTTCGCGTCCGAAGTTGCTGACGACGCTCACCACGGCGGTCTGCGTGACCGGGTCGAGCAGGTCGCCGCACGCCTCGACGAGCGCCCGATTCCACGCCGTGCCCGCCGCCTCGTGCGCGCAGTAGAACGGCACATGGCGGCTCACGGACGCCGGCGCGACCGGCCCGGAGTTGTTCCGCAGGGCAATCGTGTAACGAGGCATGGATCGGACATTACTTGCTGTCCGGACACGTAGGGCAGTCGGCAGCCGCAGACGACTGACCCGCACCGAAAGTGACGAGAAGTCTCTTCAGGGCGTAGGGCCAGGGTATGCGTTCCTGCTCGAGGCGGAGATCGTCCTCGCGCAGCGACTCCAGAGCGGCGGCTTCGGATTCGGTGAGGTGAGAGACCTCGTTGAAGGTGGGCTTGTGCTCGCGGACCGCGAGGGTCCGCCATCGATTCAGGGTGTCCGTGTCCATCAACAGACTCCGCACGTGCGGAAGATGTCGGCGCAGACGGTCGAGGATGGCGAAACCGTGACTGTCGAGGTCTCCCCAATACCAGACCTCCGAGTCGACGACCCACGGGATTCCGGCCAACTCGTGAACCGTGTACCCGCCACCGTGCAGTGCCACCGTTTCCGCCAGCCGAGGTAGCGCATGCAGACCCTCTTTGTTCTCGAGAATGAGGGTGCGCGCCGGGGCCAGCGGCAACGCGGTGAGTTCGTCCAGCGAGGTCGCGAAGCGCCTCGGAGTTCCGATCAGGAGATCGGGATCGCACAGAGCGACGTCTCGCATGTTGGGCAGGCTCCGGATACCGAGTTCCCGGCTGCCGCGAACGCCCTCGAGCAGAGTCTCCACCATTCCGCGATGACTCGAGAGCCATTTCGTGTCGACACCCGGAACGGGAAGTTGACGTATGAAATACCCCGAGTTCGGATGGTCGCTCAGCCATCGCGCGATGGTCGTCAGCCTGACGAAGTCGTCGTCGTCGAGGTCGAGCCATTTCGCAGCGGTCACGGCAACCGCCGCCGACAGCGCCGGAGTGTCGGGACCGAGGCGGTCGACAAGCGCATCACGACGCATCACCAGGGCGCGCCATTCGGTTTCGCGGCCACTCGCGGACGCAATCTGATCAGCCCCGGCCAGTGTCAGTCGCACCGGCACCTCCTGTGTGCCGAAGCTCGGCCACCGGCGAATCGCCCAGTCCACGTGGCCGACGCCGGTGTAGCCGCGCCAGGAGCGGACCCAGGCGACCACCGTGTCGGGATCCTCGGCGATCTGGTGCTCGGACGGCGGATGCAGGGCAACCGTCAGCGAATCCTGTTCGGCGAGTGCGGGGTCGGCCAGCCAGCGACGTCGGCGACTGCTGTAGGTGGTCAGCGCCTTCGCCGCGGCAGCACGCGGCAGAACACACCGCACGCTCATGTGGCGCCCACGTCGTCGAATTCGATGAGGCTGAGTTCGGTGTGCATCCGGTCGCGGATGCTCACGGTCACAGCGCCGCCGATGTACTCCTCGAGGGTGCCGAGCAACTTGAGTGGGGTCGCGAGCACCATGTGAAAACCGAACTGCGCGAACACGTCCAGGGCTCGGCGTGTGTACGCGGAGTCGGCCCGGTCGAACGCCTCATCCAGGATGACGGTGCCGTAACGGGGAAGGTCTGCGCCGTCGGGGGCGAGCTGATACCGCAACGCCGCTGCCAGGCAGAAGAACACGAGTTTCTGCGCCTGACCGCCCGACAGTCCCGAGCTCGAATCGTGGTAGTTGCGAGCCTCTCCGGCACCGTCGACCTCCACACCGATGAACCCGACGTGCAGGCGAGTGTCCAGGACCTGGCGCTGCCACCGCTGATCTGCGGGTTCCTTCGACGCCAGGCGCTCCAGCACAGCCGCCATCCGCTCGAATCTCTCCTCGGCTGCGGGACGCTGCTCGATGTCCCATCCACCACTCGTGATCCGGGTCAGGTCGTCGAGGAAGTCGGCCGCCGCCGGCGACCGTCGCTCGCGGACATCGATGCGCAACCACCGGTCGGTGTCGAACGCGGAGCGATGCAGTGAGTGGTTCACCGGGTCGATGCGGGAACGGATCTCGGCGGGCGCCTTGCGTATCGTGCGAGCGAGTTCGCCGATATTGCGGTGGGACTGGTCGTGCAGCAACTGGAAGAACCGATCTTCGTACCGGGGAAGACCGTCGGAGCGCAGGCGCTGGAGGATCGTCAGTGCGTCGTCGACGTATTCGGCGTCAATCCGCAGCTCACCGCCGCGGGACTCCCATCGCGCCAGATACTGGGAGAGGATCCTGACGATCGACGCGTCGGCGGCGGACACCGCGTTCTGTGCGTCGGCCCTGTCCTTGCCGATGCCCTGGCCGACCTCGAACAGGGCTTTGTCAATGTTGTCCGACGTGACCCGGCGCGCGAATTTCTGGAATCGCGCCTTGATCCGCGTGGCGACAGCACCGGGTGCCGCGTCATCCGCGTGGAGTTCGGCCTGCGCGATCCGCGTCTCGAGTTCCGTCACCGCCGTTCGGTGCACCGACAACGCAGTATCCGCCTGACGCCGGGCTGCGTCGGCCTCGTTCTCCGCCTTCTTGGCGAGCTCGAGGGCGACCGACACCGCAGAATGCTCCGGGTTGTCCTGCTGCCATGATTCGAGACGGCTGTCGACAGCGTCGACGGCAGCCTGTGCACCGCTCACGTCGACGTCCGCCCACTGCGCATCGAGGACTGTCTGTGCCGCGCGGTTCTGCACGGCGATCTGCTGGTCCTCACGGTCCAGCGCGTCGAGCCGGCTCGTCGCACCTGCGATCGTGGCGTCGAGGTCCGCGATTCGTCGGCGAATGTCCTCCAGCTTGGTTTCGTTGTCGAATCCGAGAACCCACCGCCGGCGATCGTCGATGCGGCTGCGGTCGTCCTTCTCGTGTCGCTCCGCGGAGTGCTTGACCTGCCCGGCGCGTGTCACGGCGCGGACGTGATCCGCGAAGCCGGCAGCGGTGTCGACGCAGGCGTAGTCGTAGCGGTCGGCGAGATGGTGGTGGATCCACGCGGCGAGCGGACCGTCGGCGACCTCCACTCGACGCACCAGAGACGCCGTCCCGGTCTTCGGCACCGCCGACGGTGTGACGCCCACCCGTACTCGGCGATACACGAGGCGCGCGCCGAGGTGGGTGGCATCGACGGCCGCGGCAACCGCCGGATACACGTCGTCCGGGACGAGCAGGGTGCGGCCGAGGCCGCCGAGGACTCGCTCGATGGGGCCGGTCCATTCGGAGTATTCGTCCCGCACCGCGATCAACTCGCCGGCGAAGGGCACCGCGTCGTCCGGAACACCTGCGGCGGAACAGATCGACTCGCGCGCGCGGAGCAGGCTCGGATCGATATTGGAGCGTCTGCGGGCGACGATCTCACGATCGGTGATCAGCGCGGCGCGCTCCCTCTGGGCGGTGCCGCGCTGTTCGGCGAGCGCGTAGCGGGCGCCGTGCCGTTCCTCGTGGGCGGTGGTGGCCTGATGCGCCTGATCCTCGAGTTGCCCGCGCAGTCGCGCGAACTCCTCGGCGGTCTCCGGAACGGTTCCTTCCCAGGCCGACACCGCCTCGGCGACCTGATCACGCCTGGTTCGGACGCGCGCCAGCGTCTTCAGTTCCGCGTCTCGCTGCGCGTGGAGGGTGGCCAGTCTGCCGCCCCCGATGCCCTCGAGTTTCATCGTCAGATCGAGGGTCTCCTGCCGTGCACGTTCGGCTGCGGCGGTGGCTTCGCTCGCACCCGCCTCCAGCAGAGGCGTCAGTGCATGGCGTTCGGTGCGTTCACCACGCAGGAGCGACAAGGTCATCTCCGCGTGAACCACTCCGAGATGCGCGTTCTCCTCGTCCGTGTCGCGCAGGGACTGAAGCCCGCGTCGCCGAGTGTCGGCAAGTTCGACGAGCGGTGCGAGCATCTCCACCTGACGCCGCGCGTCGACGACGACCCGGTGCGCCTCCTGCAGGTCGTGGAACTGGTTGACCGCGCGTTCGGCCATCGCGAAGGTGTTCGGAGTGTCGAGCATGTAGTCGCGGAACAATTGGTCGAGGCTGCCGAGGCTCTTCGCCGACAAGGTGCGGTGCAGCAGGCGCTGAGCACCCTCCGACGAAATACCCAGGCGGGAGCGGAAGCTACGGGCAAACGGCCCGTACGCCGGGCTGACCGTCGACTCCGGCCACCGCTTCCTGATGGCCCTCGTGTCGATGCCGCGCGTCGTGAACGACGCGAAGTCGGTCAGGTCGAGTTCGTGTTCGAGAATGAGATGGAGGTGAGTGACGTCCGCTGCGGCGTTCTGCCCGCGCCCCAGATGCATGAGCTTGACGAGGGTGATCGGCGGATCGTCGGTGTCGGCGCGGTAGGTGAGGGCGATCCCACTCCACGTCGCGCCGGTGCGCAGGTACGAGGCGACCAGACCGTCGGTGTCGGCGCCCGCCTCCCGCCGCCACGCGCCACGGATGTACGTGACGAAGTTGCGTCCCGAGTTCGTGGCCTCCTGCGCAGCCGCGTTGAACCGCAGTTGATTGCCCGGGACGAGCACAGCCGAGATGGCATCGATGAGCGTGGACTTGCCGGAGCCGGAATTGCCGGTGATCAGGAAACCCTTGCGGGCCACGGAAAGATCGTGATGGCCGTGCAGGGTCCCCCAGTTGATGACCTGAACGCGCGCGAGACGGCGCTGACCGGGATGGATCACGGTGTGTCCTCCTCCAGAATGCGCCGGAACTCCACTTCGACGAGAGCGACCTGTTCGGCATCGAACAGCTGCCGCAACACCGGGGAGACCTCCATCCGGTCATCGGTCGACGTCTTCGTGAGCAGCGAATACTTGTCGAGCTTCTTCCACGACGCGCTGACGCGCTTCGCGTAGCCGGCCGGGTCGGTGTCGCCGGCCGTGCGATACAGCTCGAGCTGTTCGCGCAGTTCGTCGAGGTCGACCATCACCCGTTCGCCGGCTTGCGCGCGGAGCAGACGCTGGCGCAATGCGAGCAGCATGACCGTGTCCATGAATGTAAGACGCTCGGTGCGCAGCACCGTGGGGGTGTTGGCATTGCCGGTCTCGGGCGGGCGGGTGAATGCCAGCTCGTTCTCGTCGTCGATGACGAGATCGAGGAAGACGTCGGCGAGTCGGGACCGGAGGAGTCGCTCGTCCCGGATCACCGCGCGCCACACCTCGGGATGTTTGGCCGCGGTGACGAGAGGGCCCTTGAGTAGCTGCACGAATGCGCGCCGCGTCTCGAGGTCCAGTTCGCCGGTGTCTCCGGGGTAATGGCCGCCGGTCGTCGGCTCGTCGGTCATGTCGAGCTCCCCGTGGGTGCGAACGCCGGACGAGCGGTGAACTCGTCGGAAGCAGGATCGAACAGGCGACGACGAATTGTCGCCCGACGCGATACTCCGGCTCCCGAGATCCAGTGGATGTCTTCTGTGCCGTCGATCGCGTGCCCGTGGTGGGTGGCGAGGACCATCAGTCCGACTGCGCTCGCGAGTCCTTGGGTGGCCGGGTATTCGCGCAGGACGTCACCGATCGTGGCGCGACCGTGCGCGCGCAGCGTCGCCGCGACGTTGTCGGACAGTTCGTCCATATCGATCTCGGATTCTCGGACGAGCTTTCGAAGCTCGTCGAGATCGACGGTCCCGGCGTCGTGGGTCAGCACCGGTTCGGTGACGAGGTTGTCGGCGGGGTTGTGCAGGCGAAGTGCTGCAACTGATTCGATGCTCATTCCGATGCGCACCAGTTCGAGGTCGAGCAGGTCGTAGGGGCGACGACGTGTGGCCACGGCGACAGCACTCTGCTGCGCGCTGCGCAGCAACCGCTGCAACCGGCGGTGCTCCTCGTAGTGACGCGACTGGACGAAGTGACGCAACGACCGGGACAGGGATGTCATCGTCGAATGCACTTCGGAGCCGGCGGTTTCCATCTCGGTCAGCAACGCCCGGAACCGTCGTTTCTGATCGTGGGTCAACATCGCGGCGAACGGCCGCTGCAGCACCGCATCGATCCACTCGTCGATCTGAGACGATCGGGCCGGATCGAGAATCATGTCGTAGAAGGCGCTGAAGCTGCGGCCGGCATCGGAATCTCCGATCAGGTCGACCCCGCGGAACACATCTCCCAGAGTGTCGCCGCGGTCACCGTCGTCATCGAGGATGCGGGCTCGCAGATCGCGGTTCAGTTCCTCGAGTTCGGCGCGAACCCGGGCGAAGTCCGCGGGAACCTCCGAGGCCAGCGCGAGAATCTCGGCAGAACGCTCGACGGCGCGTTCGCCGTCGAGGACCGGGAAGACTCCCGACTCCACTGCGGCGACCTGCTGATCGATGGACGACCGTTCGGCCAGCAGCGCGGCGAGACGGGTTTCCGCGCGGGGATCGGAATCCCGCGCGAGGGCTTGCAACTGGGTGGAGAGCGTGGTCAGCCGGGATTCGGTTGCCGAACTCGCCTGGCTGGTGAAGCCTGCGACGAAGGCCATCGCGGCGAACGCGCCCTCCGTCGGTTCCAGGGTCTCCTCACGGGTACCGGCCGCTGCTCGTCGGAGCAGGTATCCGGACCGCACCCACTCGGTGCAATAGGCCTGACCGGTTCGCGGGAAGTCGAGGCCCTCGTCGCGCATGGTCTGAAGGTCGGAGTCCAAGCGGGCGAAGAGTTCCGGAGCCGGGAGGCGGCGGGTCCCATGCTCGAAGTGACGGCCCAACAGCGCCAGAATTGCCGGCGCCGAATCGGCACGCAGCAATGTCCAGGCTGCGTGGTCCTGGCGCAGACGAAGAAGCCGATGAACGTCGGCGGTGATGGACATCGGTTTCCTCTCGTGGTCTTCATGCTGGACACATCGTGCCCTGGCTCATTCGGCGATTCGTTCCCGCCCACCGCTGAGGTCTGCCAACTCAGCGGCCACTCGGCCCGCCTGCCAACCGTGCGCGTTGGTCACCGAATGTGACGTCGTGACGACGGACGGGAACTGTTTCTCGAAGACCGAACCCACCGCCTCGGTGCGTTCGGTCATGATCGGCACCAACTCCTTGCCGTACTGACTGGATGCGTCGCGACCGGCTTGTTCCCGGGCGATCGCCAGCCGTTCCCCGATCCGGGAGGCGAAGGCGAGCAGAAACGATCGGCGGAAGCTGGGTGAGCGCTTCACCCGGTCACCGCCCGCCTCGCTCAACGCGTGCGAAGCCTGAACGAGCAGCGAAGTGAAGAGCATTTCGCACAGATCCAAGTCGATCGGCATTCCGACCATGCTGACGAGGCCGAATCGTTGATGCCAGAGGACACGGACGCTGTTGGAGTCCGCGACACAGTTCAGCAACTGCACTTTCGCTTCGGGGTAAGGGTTGTCGACGAGCAATCGGCGCGTGATTACTTGATCGCTCAGTGAGGTGTGCGCCTCGGCGTCGACCACGGCGCTGTCGATCGCATACCGGGTCATGAGATCCTGCGCCTTCGCCGAGAGGGTCGCTGCCTCCTCGGCGAACGTGGTTGCTTCGGCCTTGGCCAACAGGCCGCGGATACGGGACAGCACCTTGGGTTCGGGACCGTGCTTGGCGGGCCGTGACGCCGCTGCCCCGGCGACCCAGTTCGGTGGGGTGGCCATCAGCGGCGTCATGGGGATCAGATAGCTGCAGAAGCCGAGGAGTGACAGGATCGCCGTCCAGGTGTCGGTGGGCTCGGCGTTCTCCGCCGCACGCCAGGCGGACAGCCGGCCGCGGGCAGGTGCGACATCGGCGCCGATGTTCAGCTCGTCGAGCTGCTCGCGCCACGGCTCCGGGGCGCTCTTGTGCGCCGAGGTGCGGCCTGCATGCGAGCCGATCGCGGCAACCGTCAGCCGGGCGGTGCGCGCACCGAATTCTCGTCGCACCGCGTGCACCAGCTCCGCCGGCTGCCATCCCGAGTCGAACGCGTGGTCCATCGACGCGTCGAGCATCTGTGAGGCTCGATCCAGGAGAGCAGCCGCAGATCCGGAACCGTCGAGTTCTGCCAGCTTGCCGACTGTCCGGCTCAGCGACTCCGCATTCGCCGACGGCCCGAACGCGAACTCGATTCCCGCGAACACCAGCGACTCGGCGTCGAAGTCGGGACGGAACTCACGATTCTGGCGGGTGCCGCTACGCTGCTGTTTCTTGCGTTTGCGTGCGGCACGGTTCTGCTGGCTGTTGCGGCTCACGGCGCCCTCCTCGCTCGGGGTGAATTCTGTCTGAGGTCATCGGACTGCGGACAGGCTGCGCCGCCGGTGGGATGCTTGGCGCAGCTCGTCGGCGCGGTCGAGCAGCGCGACGACGGTACGCGGCTCGTGGTCGTTCCGACGATCATCGCCGGTCACGCGGGCTAATTCCGCCAGTACCGCCGCATGCTGACCGTGAGCGACGGCGAGCAGAAGCCTGTTCTTGGTCGATTCGGGTAGCTTCGCGATGTGCTTGCGCAGTGCCGCGGTCATCTGGGCCTTCGAGGGTAGGGCCGAACTACCCTCCTGGGCCGCGGCCAGCAAAGGGGTGTCGATTCGAAGATAGTCGGCGAGAGCCTGCTGAGGTCCGGTGAGGTCACCGAGACCGGCGGGTGCTGCGGGCTCGAGTTCGTGCTCCCATTCGGTGTCGAACGCACATTCGTTGCGTTGCGACGTCCCTATCGCCGCCAACCATCCGAGGTACAGCGGACGCGCGTCACCCATCGCGATCTCGTCGCGCACCCGCGCCAGGGACGCCATCCAGCCCTCGGCCTCTTCTGTGTAGTCGGCCGAGTCGTCCTCGCTGGTGAAGTCGAAGAGGAGATGTTTCCCGGTCGCCTCGGACGTGAGGTAAGGCTCGAGCGTGTAGTCGGCCACGCCTCCCGAGAGCGACTTCGCCGGCACCTTCACCATCAGACGGCGGGTGCCCCAGCTCGTGACGTGGATGTGCAGGTCATAGTACTTGCGCATCATTGCGCATGGATCGCCGTGGAAATCGCCGAAATGATATGTATTGGTGAAGCTGGTCGGCGTGATCACTGCCCTGGTCGACAGCGTGCGTACCTCGGACTGCATCCGCGTATTCAAGGGCTTGTCGACCGCGAGGAACTCGAAGTATTGGTACTCGCTCACAGGCTCTCCTCGGTGCGAGTGGGTTCACGGCGGCGAACGCATTCATATCAGAACACCCCGACAGCAGCGGAGGCATAAGGCGAAGTCTGTCGGTCAGGTCACTCGAACAACCCGCGGAGGTCGTCGGCGTCGAGGCTGGAGCTGAGCAGGGAGTCGGCGTCCATCACGCTCGCGAAGAGCGCCGACTTCTTCGCCTTCAGCGCCATCACCTTGTCTTCGATCGTGTCCTTCGCGATCAGGCGATACACCATCACGTTGCGGGTCTGCCCGATGCGATGCGCCCGGTCGACCGCCTGGGCCTCCGTTGCCGGGTTCCACCACGGGTCGAGGATGAAGCAGTAGTCGGCCTCCGTGAGGTTCAACCCGAAGCCGCCCGCCTTCAGGCTGATCAGGAACACCGGGGCGGCGCCCTCCTTGAACTCGCGGAGCACATCCCCGCGACGACGGGTGCTGCCGTCGAGGTAGCTGTGCGCGATCCCGGCGTCCGCGAGCCGGTCGCGGATCTTGCCGAGGAACCCGGTGAACTGGCTGAAGACGAGTGCCCGGTGACCGCCCGCGACGACGTCCGCGAGCTGCTCGAGCAGGGCGTCCACCTTCGCGGACGGGACGTCGTGATACTCGGCGTCCACCAGACCGGCGTCGAGGCTCAGCTGCCGCAGCAGGGTGAGCGATTGCAGGATCGTGAAGCGGTTCTTGTCGACGTCGGCGAGCAGGCCGAGGATCTTCTGCCGCTCACGCTGCAGGTGAGTGTCGTAGACCTTGCGGTGCCGCGGGTGCAGTTCGACGTCGAGCACCTGCTCCTGCTTGGCCGGAAGATCCTTCACCACTTGCTCTTTGGTGCGGCGCAGCATCAGCGGCTTCACGCGGCGGCGCAGCTGCGCCAGAAGTTCGGTGTCGCCCTGCTTCTCGATCGGCTTGCGGTAGTAGTCGGTGAACCGGGCCGGGTTCGGGAACAGTCCCGGGGCGGTGATCGACAGCAGCGACCACAGCTCCATCAGGTTGTTCTCCATCGGCGTGCCGGTGATGGCCAGCTTGAACGGAGTCTCGAGCCGTCGGACGCACTGATAGATCTTGGACTGATGGTTCTTGGTGAACTGCGCCTCGTCGAGGATCAACCCCGACCACGCGGACTCCGCATAGGCGTCGAACTCCAAGCGGAACAGGGTGTACGACGTGACGACGATGTCGGCACCCTCGACCAGTTCGTCGAAGGGGACGCGCCTGCGGGATCGGGTGTCGGAGATCGCGACGACATTCGCGCCCGGGGCGAAGCGGGCCGATTCGGACTCCCAGTTCGACACGACACTGGTCGGGGCGACGATGAGGAACGGCGGCGCGGCCGGATTCGACTGCCGCGCATGGCAGATCAACGCCAGCGCCTGCAGCGTCTTGCCGAGCCCCATGTCGTCGGCGAGGATGCCGCCGAGCCCGTGCTCCCACAGGAAGGCCAGCCAGCGGAAACCCTCCACCTGGTACGGACGCAGCTGGGCGTCGAGCGTGCTGGGGGCTTCCGAAGGCCCGATGGTGGTCGGCGCCATCAGGCCGTCCACCTGCTGCCGCCACTGCGTCGCCTGCTTTTCGACGGTGCCGAGTGCGGCGAACTCGTCCCACAGGCTCGCCTGGAAACGGCTCAGCCGCAACGTCCCGTCCGCGCGGTCGCGGAGGGCGCGCGCCTCGTCGATCAGCTTCCGCAGCGTGTGGAGTTCGGGTTTGTCGAGGGAGAAGTAGGCGCCGTTGGGCAGCAGCAACTCGGACTTCCCCGCGGCCAGAGCCGAGAAGACCTGGTCGAACGGCACGTCCCGGCCCTCCACCGTAAGGGTGACGCCGAGGTCGAACCAGTCGGTGCCGCCCTCGGATGCGGTGACGGACACCCCGATGGCCAGGGAATCGCCGGCCTCCCGGTAGTCGGCCGGTTCGCCCGAAACGTCGATCGATACGTCGGACTTGCCGTGGAGCAGGGGCAGGACCTCGGTGGTGAACCGCATCGTGTCGAGTCCGCGCAGCGCTGTCGCTTCCGGACTGCCCGACCCCAACCCGTATCTGTCCCAGGCGATGTCGAGCTCGTCGAGAAGTGCGCGCTCGCGGGCGTCGTTCCGGTACTCGTCGCCGGGGGTCCGGGCAGTCAGCGGCGCACGGTGCTCGTCGTCCCCGACGGTGTACAGCCATTCCCAGTCGACTGCGACCTCGTGGTCGGGGAGATACGACGCCCGCATCACCAGAGTGGGCTCGGAGATCGCGGGTGGGATGAACGAGCCGTCCGAGGAGATCAGGGTGGCCAGGTTGCGCAGTTTCGGCAGGAACTCCGTCAGGAACCGGGTTTCTTCGGCGGCGGGAACCTCGATGGGCGTGCGGCGGCGCACCAGATCCTGTAAGGGGCCGGGCACGACGGAGTCGAGGCGCGCGAGGTGAATGCGGTCGTCCGCGTCGACGTAGAACAGGCCGTGGGCCCGGACTCCGATGAAGCCGACGGTTACTGCGTCGACAGGTTCGCCGTCGACGTGGACCACCGGGCGCACGACGAGAGCGCCGGTGGCGTCGTCGCGGGTGGCGTCGAGGCAGACCTCCGCCGAGCGGTAGGGGGCGAGTGCGCCCAGCCGCTTGGAGGAGTGGATGAGCTCCACACCGACCCGGGCCGCCTCGTCGAGCAGCGACCACAGCTGGCGGCTGGGGAAGACGCCGAGATCGAGATCGGTGTGGTTCTGGCGGCGGTAGGTCAGACCCCCGACGGACAGCAGGTGGATCTCGTGCAGCACCCGGATCTGCTCGGCGGGATGCTGGAACTGGCTGCCCAGCTTGTTCCACGCCAGCCCGCCGACGATCCAGCCCTTACTCCCCGGCTGGACGGGCCGCATCAGCAACTGGGGTGCCGCGTCGGCGGCCGACGCCTGGACCCGGAACTGGATGGCGAGCGGCGAACGCCCGCCGGAGTCGCCGAAGGGATCGGCGGTGAGCAGGGAACCGAGCGAGCGTTCCCAGGTGGGCGCGACCGCCGCCTGCGCCTGGGACCTCGCCTGTTTCATCGCGGTGATCAGCAGGGCGGCGACGTGCTTGCAGTTCATGCCGACCGGACACGTGCAGATCCCGTACCGGTACACGGTGCGGCCGCTGCTGGAGACGATGAAGGCCGACGCGGAGTACGGCTCCCTCGCCGTTCCTGCCACCTCACCCCACAGCTCCTTGGCCGCCGGATCCCACGACATTTGGATCACCGCGTTGTCGCGGGCGTACTGCTCGCCGCGGGTGTAGGTGGTGGTGCCGAGGACCGCCTTGATCGACGCCACGTCGATGTCGCGCAAGTCCCCGGGAAGCATGGCCACAGAGTAGTCAACCGATCCGACACGGTCGCCGGGGTGCGGTGACTCCCACCCCAGGGTTCCTTGTTCCGCACCTCGCCTGATCGGAGACTTCGGAGCGTCGGGGGAATCCAGCGATCGGAGAGAACAGCATGGCCGAGATGGTCGAATCACCCCAGGCGCACCGCACAGGTGGTGTCGCCCGAACACTGATCACCGTGTACGGAATGGTCGTCTACGCGACGTTCCTGATCGTGTTCCTGTACGCGATCGGATGGGTCGAGGGGCTCGTGGTGCCCCACACGATCAACGACGGCCCCGACGCCCCAGTAGCCGTCGCCGTGGTCATCGACGTGGTGCTGCTGACGGTCTTCGCCATGCAGCATTCGGTGATGGCCAGGCCCTGGTTCAAGAAGCGCTGGACCAGGATCGTCCCGCAACCGATGGAGCGCTCGACCTACGTCCTGTTCGCCACGGCCGCGCTGGCGCTGCTGATGTGGCAATGGCGTCCGCTACCCGAGCAGATCTGGGACGTGGAGACCGACTGGGTCCGCGTCGTGATCTACGTCGTGTCGCTCGGCGGGTGGGCCCTCGTGCTGGCGGCGACGTTCGCCATCGACCACTTCGATCTCTTCGGGGTGCGCCAGGTGCTGCGGAACCAGAGCGGAAAGTCGGCTCTGCCCAGTCACTTTCGGACACCTGTGCTGTACCGGGTGATCCGGCACCCGCTGTATGCCGGTTTCATCATCGCGTTCTGGGTGGCGCCGACGATGACCTGGGGCCGACTGCTGTTCGCCGTCGGGACCACCGGCTTCATCCTGGTGGCGGTGCGCTTCGAGGAGCACGACCTCGTCGACACGTTCGGCGACGACTACCGCAACTACCGCAAGCGGGTGCCGATGCTCGTCCCGAGGTGCGGCGCACAACCACGGTAGTTAGAGACCGCCGGCGACGGTGATCGTGGTGGCGGTGACGTAGGACGCCTGGTGCGACAGCGCCCACAGCACCGCTTCGGCGATCTCCTCGGGCTCCGCGACCCGGCCGAGTGGCACCTTCCCGGCCACTCGCCCGGGTCGTTCCGGATCGCCGGCAGCGGCGTGGATGTCGGTGTCCGTCGTACCGGGAGCGACGCCGACGACGCGGATGTTCGCGCTCGCCAGTTCCCGCCCGAGTCCAACCGTGAAACTGTCCACGGCCGCCTTGGAGGCCGCGTACCCGACGTATTCGCCCGGTGCGCCAGTGCGGGCCGCGATCGAGCTGAGGTTGACGATGACGCCGGGGCGCCCTGTTCGGATCCAGTGCTCGGCTGCCGCGCGGGCGTAGGCCATCGCCCCGAAGACGTTGACGTCGAACACCTCCCGCACCACTGCGTCCCGGGTGGTGAGGAACGTGCCGAGCGGGCCGGTGGTCCCCGCGTTGTTGACCAACGCGACCAGTTGACCGCGTTGGTCGGCCGCATCGACGACGGCGACGGCCTCATCCGCGTCGCGGACGTCTGCCCGCACGGCGGTGGCGCGGACACCGCAGTGGTGGACGAGTTGCTCGGCGGCCTCGTCGTCGTTCTGGAAGGTGAACGTCACCTGATAACCGCGATGGACGGCGAGGCGCACCACCGCTGCGCCGATGCCGCGGGATCCGCCGGTGACGAGGATGTGTTCGGACACGATACGAGCGTATCCGGGCGATCAAATGCGGACCAAAGCTGACCGCTATCGGTTCTACGGTGAGTGAAACCGATTCGCCGACGCAGGAGGACCGCATGACCGTCGATCCGATTCCCGAGGGCTACACCACCGTCACACCGTGGATCATCTCCCGCGACACCGCCGCGCTGATCGACTACGTGAAGGCGGCGTTCGACGGCGAGGAACTCGGACGGATGGTGGGCGAGGACGGCACCATCGGGCACGCCGAGGTGAGGATCGGGAACGCCGTCGTGATGATGTTCGACGCGCGACCCGACTGGCCGCCGACGCCCGGGTTCCTCCGCCTGTACGTCGACGACGCGGAGGCGGTGCTCGCGCAGGCTGTCGCCGCCGGCGGCACGCTGGTGACGAAGGCGACGCACCTGTTCTGGGGCGACGTCGTGGGACGCGTCCGCGACCCGTTCGGCAACCTCTGGTGGGTCCAGACCCACATCGAGGACGTCGACGAGGCGGAGATGACCAGGCGCATGAGCGACCCGACGTTCACCGCCGCAATGGACTACGTGCAGAGCGCGGACTTCTTTCCCGGGCGATAGCCCGGATCAGCGATTCGGCCTGCCGAACGTGATGCTCGGCGCCGTCACGGTGACGGACGCGATCCGGACCGCCACGCCGGACGGTTTCGGCGGATCGGCATCGATGATCGTGGGGGGATAGTCGACCTGCTCGGGCGACGGACGGGCGGGCGCGAACACACTCCGGACGACCCCGATCGGGGTGCGGGCAATCGCGTCGGCCGACTGCTGGATCTGTTCGAGCGTCCGGAACACCGTATCGAAATTGTCGGACTGCTGAGTGGTGCTCACCGCCTCGACCACCGGCCGCATCGTCCGCAGCAGGAACACGACCTCCTCGAGCAGTTCCTCGGTGAGCCGGAGGATGTGAAACGACGTCTTCGCGACCTCGATCGGCACGGTCACGGCGCACACGGCGACGCGGACCGGTCCCTCGGCGGCCGAGGCCGCCTTCCGGACGGTGCGCTCGACGGGGGACGGCACGAAACGGAAAACGAAGTTCACCAGTCGACCCCCTCACAGCACGGCGTCCATAATCTGTGCCGGGGAGGTTACCGCGCACTCGCTCGCCACGCAGGTCGAGCGAGCGCCGTCAGCCCGGCAGCAGGGCCCGCACGGCGTCGATGGTGTCGGCGTCGGCGGCGGTCTTGTCGGGGCGGTAGCGCAGGACCCGCGCGAATCGCAGCGTGAGTCCGCCGGGGTAGCGCGTGCTGACCTGGACGCCGTCGAGTTCGATCTCCACGACGAGGTCGGGGTGCAGGTGCACGGTGTGGTCGTGGCGGCTGCGTTCATGGCGTGGGAATTCGTCCGTCTGCCACTGCAGTAGTGCGTCGGTGAGGCCCTTGAACGTCTTGCCCACCATGATCGGTTCGCCGCCGTCCGGATCCCGCGCACCGAGGTGCAGGTTGGACAGGTAGCCGGTGCGCCGCCCGTAACCCCATTCGGCGCCGAGCACCACCAAATCGAGTGTGTGCTCCGGTTTCACCTTCTGCCAGGCGCGGCCCCGCCGCCCCGCCGCGTACGGTGCGGCGAGCGATTTGACCATCACTCCTTCATGACCGGCGGCGAGGGCGTCGTCGAAATGGGTTGCGGCGCCGTCGCTGTCGGGGCGGATCAGCCCGGGGATGCGGTGTTGCGGGGCAACGCGTTCCAGCGCGTCCAGCCGCTCCTCCAACGGCGCGTCGAGAAGATCGACGCCGTCGAGGTGCAGGCAGTCGAAGAAATAGGGGTGCAGCAGCAGGTCGCGGGCGGACTCGGCGCCGAAGCGGCTCATCGTCTCCTGGAACGGACGGGGCCGGCCGCTGTCGGTGAGCGCCAGCGTCTCCCCGTCGAACACCGCAGACGTGCAGGGCAGGCCGGCGACGAGTGCGACGAGTTCCGGCACGCTGCCGGTGATCTCACGCAGGGTGCGGGTGAAGATGCGCACCTCGTCGCCGTTGCGGTGCACCTGGATCCGCGCCCCGTCGAGTTTGTATTCGACGCTGACGTCGCCGCCGAGTTCGGTCCACGCGTCGGTGAGTGATTCAGCGGGGGAGGCGAGCATGGGCCGGACCGGACGACCCACCTCCAGCCGGAACGCGGTGAGGGCGTCCACCCCGCCGTCGAACGCCGCGACCGCGGTCGCGGGCAGCCGTCCCGACAGCATGAACGCGCGGCGCACCGGTTCGACGGGAAGATCGGCGGCCGCCGCGATCGCGTCGGTCATCACCCCCTCGAGCGCGCCCTGACGAAGGTCGCCGGTGAGCAGTCGCAGCAGGAAGTCCCGCTCGTCGGCGGTGGTGCGGGCGAAGAGGTCCGCGAGCAGTTCGCGTCGGCGGGCGGCGGATCCGGAGCCGGAGATCCCGGCGACGGCGGTGACGGTCCCGTCGAGTTCCGACACCGTCACGGACGGCACGTCGGCCGGGGTGGCGGGAATGTCGGCGATCGTCCGCCAGCCGATCCCGATCCGTCCCTGCCGAAGCTCCCCGGACAGCCATGCCACCACCGGTTCCACCTCGGCCGGCTCCAGTTGGGTGAGGACCTCGCGCAGCGCCCCGACCTTCACCTTGCGCGACCGGGTGGCACCCACGTCCCGGGACGTCGCGACGATCTGCGAGAACAGCACACCCCGACGGTAACCGGAACGTCCCGAGGGCGGTCAGAATCCGCCTGATCGAAACGCTGGGCCGACCGGGCCGTCGTTCCTAGGCTTCGACGATGAGCACCCCACGTCGCCGGCCGCTGAAGACGGTCACGGGAGTCAGCGGCGCCGTGAGCACCTATGCCGCCGCCATCGATCCGCAGCAGTCGACCGTCGCGTCGTCGATCGAGATCGCGAAGATCGCCGAGGCGAACAAGTTCGACGCGCTGTTCGCCGCCGACCTGCTCAGTTTCGGGGCGCAGGGCGCGATCGGCGCGCAGGAACCGCTGATCTTCCTGTCGGCGCTCAGCGCCGTGACCTCGCACGTCGGGCTGATCGCGACGGTGACAACCACGTTCCACCACCCCTACAACCTCGCGCGGCTGTGCGGCACCCTCGACCACGTCAGCAACGGTCGCGCCGCCTGGAACGCCGTCACGTCCTCACTGGGCGAGGAGAACTACAGCGACCGCGACCTGCCGAGCCCCGAGGAACGCTACGCCCGCGCCACGGAATCCCTCGAGGTCATCAACGCGCTGTTCGACAGCTGGCAACCCGGGGCACTGACGTCCGACGGTGCCGGGGGAACCACGCTCGACGCCGATCGGGTGCCGCCGATCGACCACGCGGGCACGTACTTCACGGTGAAGGGACCGTTGAACATCCCGCCGCTGCCGCAGCGCCGTCCCGTGCAATTCCAGGCCGGCCAATCCGCGGCCGGCGTGGAACTCGGGGCCCGCTTCGCGGAGGTCGTGTTCACATCGCTGCCCACCCTCGAGGACGCCGTCACCTACACCAAGAGCATCCGGGCGCGGGCCACCGAACTGGGCCGCGCCGACGGGCTGCCGCTGATCATGAGCTCCTTCCACGCCACCTACGGCGCGTCCGAGGAGGAAGTGCGCAGGCTGGTCCGGGAACGGGACGAGGGAACGGACCTCGACGCCGGCCGGATCCGGCTGGAGGACATGCTCGGTGGCGACATCGACCTGTCCGGGCTGCCGCTCGACAAGCCGATCCCGGCGGACGTCCTGCCCGACGTCCGGTCGGTGAACCGCCGCCGCGGCCGGGTCGAAATCTTCAGCCGGCTCGCCGCGTCCGGGCGGACCCTGCGCGAGCTGATCATCGCGTCCAAGGACACCGGGCATTGGGCGGTCGCGGGAACACCCGAGCAACTCGCCGATGCCGTCCAGGAACGCTACGACGCGGGTGTCCTCGACGTCATCTCCCTCGGCGGACTCGCCGAGGAACGGACCCGGGACTTCGTCGTCAACGGCCTGCTGCCCGAACTACGGCGCCGCGGAATCGTCGGCAACGACTACGTGGGCGGCACGTTCCGGGACAATCTGGAACTACCCCCGCTGCCCCCTCGGGACTGACGTCAGTTCTCCACCTCTGCGCCGTCCACGACGATCCGCACGCGGTCGGGGTAGAACGACACGTGGTCGTCGATGCCCGACGCCTCCGCGGTGGTGAACGGGTAGAACCAGGCGGCGTCCTCGACCGGCTCGGAGCCGTCCGACCCGGTGAACGACAGATACGACGCCGTCCCCTTGTACGGGCAGGACGTCCTGGTGTCGGAGGCGGTGAAGAACTCGGACCGCACGTCGATGCGGGGCACGTAATAGCGCACCGGCAGCGACGTCTCGAACAGCAGTCGCGGGCGGACGGTGTCGGCCACGAGCGTGTCACCGATGAACACCTCGACGTGCCGGGACGACGGCAGCACGTCGACGCGGACATACGGGTCGCGGGCGTGGACGAACACCTGCTGATCCTCCTCGTACCAGGCGTCCATCCTGTGCCAGTAGAACGCAACGTACGGGCTGAGGTCGAGGGAGTCCTCGAGTTTGGCGTCGTATCCCCACACGGATTGCTCGGCGCGACGGTCGCCGACGACGAGATCCCAGTACCGGGCCTTGCCCTTCCACGGGCATGTAGTGGTGGCATCGACGGGCTCGAGGAGGTCGAAGTTCACGTCGTCGCGGGGAATGTAGTAAACGGGCAGGTGCCCCTTCTCGAACAGGTACACCGAACGGGTGGTGTCGGCGACCACCTGACCGCCGAAGACCACCCGGATGCGCTTGTGGTTGGGTTCGATCGAGATGCGGCCGTTCTCCGCGAACTGCTGGGAAGCGGCGGCATGCGTGAGAGCTGTGGACATCACTCCATGGTGCGCCTTCGGCGCCCCGTGCGTGGTTAAGGAGGCTCTGGGGGCTGTTTCAAATTTCC